>DAOVBK010000158.1 GCA_030670605.1 Candidatus Stahliibacteriota bacterium | reverse complement strand
CTATCTGGATTACCCTGAAAATCAAAGTGCACCGCAATACGGTCAGGCATCTGCGCGTAAGTCAGCAGTACGACAATGACCATAATAATGAAAAGACAAATCGGTATGAGCAGAATATAGGGTTTCGCGTATTCCTTTTTTGATATTTGTGCGGGTTCCAAGGCTTTGAGCTGTCCAATCGTACCTTCAATAACAGTATTTAGTTGCTCTTCGAACCGCTCTGGCAGTGCCGGTGAGACCGCAAACGTGCCTTTTTTTGATTTAATAATGAAGACATTCTTGAATGTTGTGAGCTGAAAGTTGACCGGACCATACTCAGCGGTCGTGAACATACCGTAGAAACCGAATAGTCCACCATTACCGAACGTACGCGCCACGCGCAGCTTTGAGACATCGGGAACGCGCGCATACCCCTCAATCTCACTCAGCGGTATGGTGAATTTCGTACCGATTGCTTTTTCAATCGTCAGCATGTCGCCCAGGATTACGTACTGTTTTGGACTGAGCGCATAGCATGCAATGAGAAGACCGATCATACCGAGGGCAAATATCCAACCCACAGGTACTTCTATGATAAAGAATATCGAAAGTCCGGTGAGCATTGCTGAAACCACGATTGTGATGACCAATGCAACGGTATTTAGTTTAGCTGTTTTGAATTCCATAATAAAAGTATACAAAGAAACATTTTTCTGTCAACAGTCCGACACAATCGCTAATCGCAAATGGCTAATAGCCAATAGCGAATAGTTGGGATGGTTGTATGGTTGGATGGCTCAATGGTTAACAATGCAACTATGTAGCTATCAGACTATGCAACGCAACTGTAGTGGCAGAGTTTACTCTGCGGATGTTCATTGGTCCGATTGTCCAATAGTCGTATCGTCTTATTGTCATCTGCAACTTCTTCCGCAGGAACTCTCGTTCCTACGGGAACGGAGTCGAAGAATGATGTCGTACTCGTGACTCGTAGGTCGTATTCGTGAAAACGCAGATCACGCAGGAAAAACGTAAATTCACGTGGATCAACAGAAAGGAGCTTCTCGATGCGTCCTGTCTACGATAGGACTTACTCGAAGAGTACTATGATTTACTGTTCGAGTGAGCGCCGTGCGTGAATCGAGAACTACCTTAGTGTAGCCAAAACCTGAAGCCTTATGCACAGGATACCCTCACCCCTGCCCTCTCCCTTCAAGGGAGAGGGAGTTATTGTTGAAGCCTAAAGCCCAACTCCTAACGCCCAAGGCCTGAATGAAGCAGACACAATTGACACTTAAGTGAAAGAGGGTATAATGGAACATGCCGTTAATGTTCAGTGTTTCAGGACTCAGGGGGATTGTTGGCACGGACCTTTTTCCAGACGTTGTGCAGCACTATGCTGCTGCGTTTAGTGATTTTGTCGCTGGCGGAAGGATTGTCATTGGCCGCGACGCACGCAAATCAGGCCTTTTGTTCCGGGATGCAGTGATACGCGGATTGAATTCTGCTGGATGTGAGGTCATTGATTGTGGTATCGTGCCGACACCAACGGTCTTGTTCATGGTTCGGAAATCACGGGCACACGGTGGTATTGCGATCACTGCTAGTCATAATCCACAGCAGTGGAATGCACTTAAGTTCGTTGCACGAGGAGGGCTTTTTCTTGATAGAAAGCAACAAAGAGCTTTCGCTGCACGACTGCGAAAAGCAAAGACCCAGCCAGGAAGAATAGTGCGTCAGCACGTGCGTTATGCAAAGGCAGTTGATGACCATATTGATAGAATCGTCAAAACCCTGCGTCTGAAAGTACGGTACAAAGTTGGTGTTGATGCAGTGAATGGTGCGGGTTCGATTGCCTTGCCACGACTTCTTGAAAAGATGGGTTGCACAGTCATAAGACTCAACTGTCGGTTCAGTTCTACGTTTCCCCGAGAACCTGAGCCAACACCAGAACACATCAAAGACCTTTGTCGGCTTGTCCGAAAGAAAAAACTGGATATTGGCTTTGCCTGCGACCCGGACTGCGATCGACTCTCAATTGTTGATGAGCGCGGTAATGCCATCGGCGAAGAGAGAAGTCTTGTACTTGCGACCGACTATATTTTGAAGAACAAGAAAGGTAATGTCGTGACCAATCTTTCAACCACTGCTTTGATGGAGCACATCACTCACAAATATGAGTGTAAGCTGTACCGAACAGAAGTTGGTGAGGCGAATGTTGTCTCACAGATGAAAAAGGTTGATGCAGTGATTGGCGGCGAGGGCAATGGCGGTGTTATCTATCCGAAGATGAACTTCACACGCGACGCACTCGTTGGTGCCGCCCTGACACTCGGCATCATGCAACGGCGGAGCGCAAAGCTTTCAGCGATTGTGACCACATATCCGCAGTGGTATATGATCAAGAAAAAGGTCAAGGTTCCGCGTGAGCGCTTTGAAAGACGAAAGAACAGAATTATCAGAAGTCTGCCTGGCAGGGTGAATCTTCAGGATGGTGTTCGAGTGAGCAGCCGTGACTGGTGGGTGCATATCAGACCCTCGCAGACAGAACCGCTCATCAGGATTATCGGTGAAGCCAAAAGCAAGAAGCAACTTGTTGCACTCGTCAGGAAGGTCAGTAAGCTCCTTAGCTGATGGGGTCAAATCTTTACATGTGACATGAGAGTCACAGAGTCACAAAGTCCAAAAGTCACAGAGTCGGAACAGACTGACAAAGTGACCTGGAGACAAGGAGAGGGTAATTGTTGAGGATGGAAGATGCTTGTCCGCCTCAGGCGGAGGTCAGGGTGAGGATGCAGGAACTTCTCCCGCATATGCGGAAGAGTTCACGCCCTTGGCGGAATTAGCCATCTCTCTTGGAGGGAGGGGGAATGAATGAGGACAGGACGCATCGAGAAGAAGCTTTCGCACCAACAAGAAATGAAGAGTGAAGCAGGAGCCAGCTTGACATTGTAGATTACTGGGGTACAATAGGCAGTGGAGTTGGGTGATATCGGCGTTGTAATACCCGCGTACAATGTCGAGAAAACAATCAGTCCGCTCGTGAGGGAGATTGAAGATTTCGGGTTTAAGAAAGAGAATATCATTGTCGTTGATGATGGTTCGACTGATGGGACGGCAGAGCATGCGCAGCGGTCGGGTGCAACGGTCGTGCGGCATGGCAGTAATAAGGGAAAAGGTGCAGCGCTCAAAACTGGCTTCTTGGTTGCCAGGACGCGCAATCTGAAGGGTGTTGTAACCCTTGATGCTGACGGACAGCATCAAGTTACTGAGATTGCCCATTTTTTGGAAAAGAAAGCAGACTATGATATGATTATTGGTTATCGATATACAAAAGAGCGTATGCCTTTCATAAGAAAACTGACAAATAAGACGACATCGTTAGTCGTTTCGCTGCTTTCGCGGCAATACGTGCCTGATACGCAGTGTGGATTTCGCTTCATTGATCTGAGAATATTCGATAATATTGTCCTCAGTACAGACAAATACCAGACAGAATCAGAGATGGTTGTGAAAAGTATACGATACAGATTCAGAATCGGTTCTGTTCCCGTTTCGACCGTATATGCAGATGAGAAGAGTCACATACGTCCTCTCATTGATACTGTGCGGTTTATTATGATGGCAGTGAGGTTCTTTTGGCACTGATTTTGCTGACCAATGATGACGGCTACGATGCCTTGGGTTTTCAGACGCTTTACAAAGAATTAAAGAAGGATTTTCAAGTTTTTGCGGTTGCTCCCCGATGTCAACAGAGTGGCGCGAGCCATTCACTAACCTTGCGGCATCCAATCAGAGTGGAAAAAATACGTGATGGATTCTACACTATTGATGGTACTCCAACTGACTGTGTGCTCCTCGCATACCACGATCTTACGAGTACACCCATAGACATCGTTGTTTCCGGCATCAATCACGGTCCGAACATGGGTAGTGATGTCTTTTATTCAGGCACTGTTGCCGCTGCACTGCAGGGTGCGACACTCGGCATAAGTGCGATTGCCAGTTCACTCATATCAAAGGAATATAACAATTTTGCACATGCGGCAAAATACACAAAGGACTTGGTGAATCGTGTTCTTACAGCAGGTGTGCGGTCGCTGATACTGAATGTGAACATTCCGGAAGGGAAAGTCAAAGGTGAGACGATCACGAAAATGGGAAAAAGAATATACCAGGACAAGGTGATCAGGAACAGTGAAAAAGATAATGTCATGTATAGTGTGATTAACGGAACGCTATCACATAAGGTTGCAACAGATACTGATTTCAAGGCGGTGGATGATGGACTCGTTTCTATTACACCATTGAAATTGGATCTAACTGACTACGACGGTATTAAGGCACTGAGAAACCATCTGAAGAAATGAGGATCATCTGTGTTTGAATCGTTGAATGAATTGAAATATACCGCTGAGAACGGAGAAACGTACTTGATCTATTTTCTTGAATTCTGGGTGGCAGATGACACAAAGGATTTTCTCGTAAAGTATCAGATCAGGCGTGAGGGTAAA
>DAOVBK010000049.1 GCA_030670605.1 Candidatus Stahliibacteriota bacterium | reverse complement strand
CTGTTCCCAGCGCTTGTTCAAAACCGTGCGCATTTGTGATTGACGCACCCATACAGATGCACGTATCCATGGAGCTGAGTGGAGGAAGAGCGCCAAGCGTATAACAGCCAATGTCTCCTATGACCGCGAGCTTCATTTTTTTCATGATATGAAAGACCGGTCGGTGCGGACAGCCAGGACACAGCACCGGTGGTCGTGCAGGGGTTTTCTGCCTGGTTTGTTTTTTCGGTTTCTTGGAGAAACTCCTGCGCAGAATATCTGGGGTCAATTCACCACACCGAGGGATTTTGTCCTTGCCGACTACCTTGATACCGAGTGCCTTTATTTCAATTTCCAGTATCGGATCGCCTTCTTCAATGACGATAACCTTTTTCACCGCACGGGCGAATTTCTTGATGAGCTTTTCCGGGATGGGATGACTAAAGGATAGTTTCAGAAAACTGGCATCCGGCCAGACCTCCCGTGCATACTGGTATGATATGCCTGATGTGATTATGCCGAGATTCTTTTTGCCCCACTCAATGCGATTGTATGGAAATGTTTCACTGAATGCCGCAAGCTTGTTGAGCCGTTCTTCAACAATGACATGAAGTCGTCGGGCATGGGCAGGCAGGGCAAGTCGCTTGTTGATGTCTTTTGTGTACCCTTTGATTGAAAGCTCTTTTCGCATCCCTAGCTCGACGATGCAGGTTGAGTGGCAAATCCGCGTTGTCAATCTGAGGAGCACTGGCGTATCAAATTTTTCGGAAATGTCAAAAGCCAGTTTTGTGAACATTCTTGCTTCATGTGAATCAGATGGTTCTAAGATAGGAACTTTGGCGTGTCGGCCATAATGCCTGTTGTCCTGTTCGTTCTGTGAAGACCACATGCCTGGGTCGTCAGCTGAAACAATGACGAGTCCGCCGGTTACACCTGAATAACCCATCGTGAAAAACGGATCAGCAGCAACGTTGAGGCCAACGTGTTTCATTGCACTGAGGGCACGTGCACCAGAAAAACACGCACCTGCAGCGACTTCGAGCGCAACTTTTTCATTAACTGCCCACTCCACATTAATCTCTGGATAGGTGATGATGTTTTCCAGTATTTCTGTGGACGGTGTGCCTGGATATGCAGCAGCAACACGACAACCCGCCTCCCATGCACCCCGGGCAACTGCTTCGTTGCCTGACAGGAGTGATTTCATGACTGCCCATTATACACAGAACAGACAGTAAGTCAATCAGTGCTACAGTTAGTGCGCCAGGACATCGTTATCAGGAGGACGTGATGCAGAGACACACAGAGTCGTTGCGAACCCTGCTCGTTGAGGAGCTCGACTGGATTCATATGCGTCCCATTGTCGGATGGTCGGATCGTCCGATTCATGATTGGTCAGATGGTCTGATTGTCGCATAGTCTCATAGTCGGACAATAAGACAATAGGACTATTAGACTAATAGAATCCTGCAGAGTAGACGCTGCCACTACAGATTTGGTCCTATGGTCGGATGGTCGGATAGTCCGATAGTCAAATCATTGATATGACAATACGACAATAAGACTACTGATAGTCTGCTTTCTGCAATTAGCTATTAGCCATTCGCCATATGCCATTACTATTCGAGCTTGCTCTGCGCCCTGAGCGCGAGACAAGTCTCGCTATTCCATTGTGGGAGTTGAACAATGTGCCATCAGCCATATGCCATCAGCTAGTACGCGAGACGAGTTCCGCTATTCCTGTGAGACAATAAGACAATAGGACTATGGGACAATCAGACTTATGAATGCGTCCCATTGTCGGATGGTCGGAACGTCCGATTCATGATTGGTCAGACTAATAGAATCGTCCATGTACCTGGCAACTGATGTGTTGACCATGGAGATACCGGGGGTTAGTACGTTTTTACATCTTCCTCTTTACGCAGAACACGAAGCACACCCCGCGTAAGAGCTTCCATTTCTCCCTCACCAGCATAGACAAAGACCTGAGCACACAAGAAACCGATCCAGTCCTTGAGTTTACTGACAAAACTCCTGGAAAAGGCAATGCCGCCGGTGATGACAATGGCGTCTATTGCGCCCTTGAGGACGACTGCATACGCACCTACTTCTTTGGCGATCTGGTAGACCATTGCGTTGTAGGTGTTTTCCGCCTCCGAATCGCCGCGTGCTATCCGTTCCTCGACTTCTTTGATGTCGTCAGTGCCGAGGTATGAGAGCATACCACCCTGCCTGTTCAATTTTTTCTTTATGGTGTCGAGTGTGTGTTGACCATTGAAACAGAGTTTTACAAGTGGCATCGTGGGCAGGGAACCAGTACGCTGCGGTGAAAACGGACCATCTTCATTAGCATTGGATGAATCAACCTGTTTGCCTCTACAGTGGGCAGCAACCGTTATGCCGGTACCGAGATGGACAATGACGAAATTGCATTCGGCATATGGCTTGCCTAGTTCTTGAGCCGCTTTCTTGGCAACCATACGAACATTGAGCGCATGACTCAATGCTTTCCTTTGTATGTCTTTCAGTCCTGAGTAGCGCGATAGTTCCCAGAATTCATCGACCGATACCGGGTCAACAAAATAGGCATTGATAGAAAGCGTGTCGGCTATCTCTTTTGCAATTAAGGCGCCGAGCAGAGATGGGTGTTCTGACTGATAGTTGCCAGTCCGGATATCGGCTATGAGTGCATCATTGACGAGATACGTGCCGCTCGTCAGCGGTTTGAATGGCCCGCCTCTGCCGACAACTACAGATAAGGATGCTAAATCGACGTTCTTGTCATCTAATGCTTTCACTATAGCATTCTTACGAAACTGGTACTGATCAATAATTCCGTGAAACGCGAGGAGCTCGTCTGCGTTATGCCTGATGTTTTCCTCAAACTCCCGTTTTTCGTTCTTGAATAATGCGATGCGGGTTGATCCGGCACCAGGGTTGATCACGAGAATTGTGTAGTCCATACGTGCTTATGATACGCAGTAATACAGCAATGTCAATTGCCAGAAAGACGCAGTATCGTGCCTGCGGCACTCGCAGTATCGTTACACTTGTAGTATCGCTTCGCTTGCACTTCCAGCATGTTCATTTTAACCGATTCACCATTCACTATGCACTCAATTCAACGAGTACGACCGACGATATACGAGTACGAAATCGTCTTCTTGACCTTTTTAACTGATTCCATATACTGACACATGCAGCTACTGGTGTTATGGCTTCTCGTTGCGGCGTCAAACGGTGTCGTCATTACAGATAATGTCTGGGTATACGGTGAAGACCATGCGATGCATGCGCTGCACACTGGCGATGTCGTGGTTATTGCGTCTTATGAAGATAATATGCTGAATATTGAGTACGAGAACGCACGGTACAGAGTGCTCAGAGACGTTCTTATAGATTTTGACTCAGAAATCGCACCTGAAAAACTCTTTGTATTTGCTCGTGGCTACTTTGATGAAAGAGAATCCAGAAAGGCAGCTCGCCTGTTCGATGTATTCACGACGTATTTCGAAACATCTGTGTATTACGTTGAGGCGTTGTATTACTCTGGGCTCGCATACGAGGAGATCGCACGCACATGTGCTGTACGTGATACATTACCGGAGATGGTCTATAGCGAATATCTGCGGCAATGGATCTATTCAGGAAAGGCATACGCGACGTTGATTGAGCACCTGCCTGAAAATGTTTTTACTCCAAAGGCACGGTACCGCCTCCTCCTCACACATAGGATGATACGTCTTCCCTGGCAGGATTCAGTGGCAGTAATAAAAACAGAGCGTTCACAGTGGCTGGAATTCGCTGCTCGGTATCAACACACAGATGAGTATGTGATGGCACTCCTCGAGGCAGCGTATCTCAGTCGTATACTGTTTGAGATAACAGGCAGTGCTGACCACGAGAATGCAGCAGTCGACTTGTATCGCCGGATTGTGAGTGAATTCCCCGAAACAGTGGCTGCAGCGCAGGCGATATTGTACATTTTTGAAATCGAAAACGGAGAGAATATCTACAAGTACTAGTACAGTGTTTTACACAACGCGGTTGTTACACTGAAATGTCAGCAACTCTGTGATCTGTGTGGGTCTCCTACATCGATTCTATAGCCTCTTTCAAAGACATCTTCAAAGTCAAACACCTTCTCGAAGTCACTCAGCTTATCGTCGGTAGTCCTGGAGAGAATGTTCTCGTCAACCATATTAAAGACGATGTGGCCAAAATCGAGAGTTTCTTTAATACCCCAATATTCAAAGACTATTTTCGCCATTGAGCCGTAACGGCTGAGTGCGAGGTCTTTGATACCGTCAAGGAGCTCTTGTCCAGAAGCGTGTTTTTCTTTCTTGAACATTCGTCGGGTATGAAAAAGTGCTTCGAGGACAAACAGATATGCTTCCAGTGGGTAGCGGGTATCTCTTTCTGTAATCCTCCGTAGCGACTGGATATTATCCATACGTAATTATATCGTTAGCACTGATTCAGTCAAGCCCCATTCTAGGCTTCAGGTTTTGGCAAGCTAAGTTGGTTCTCGACGCGTTCCTTGCGGAACTTGCTCGAATAATAGAGCGGGGTTCTCGACCCTGTGATCTGCTCGAGACTTACCGCAAACTCGCCTGTCCCGAGCGGACGGGGGGAACAGTAATTATTTATTCTTCGAGTAAGCCCTATCGAAGATAGGCGCATCGAGAAGTTCCTTAATGTTTGTTTTCGATTCGCGCATGGCGCTCACTCGAACAATAATATGGATTTACTCTTCCCCTCACTTCCTTCGGGGCAAACGAGCGAGCGTGAGCGAGTCGAGAATCTCCTTGATGTGACAATAGGACTATACGACTATGAGACAATCGGACTAATGGACATGCATTAGTCTGCGTCGCTTATAGATTTGATGAGATTTTCAATGGTTGTCTTTGTTTCTGAGCGGACAGTCGTGAATTTCTTATAGAGTTCTTGACCGTCCTCAAAACCTATGATTTGAGCAGGTACGTTGAGTGCTTCCGGTATGATCGTATCTGATGCACCGGCGGTGAGGCGGTAGACGTTTCTCAACGTATTGAGGAAACCAAAGGCATATGCGAGAGCATAGAGATCATTTTTTAGATCAGGATGGGTATGCGCGACATGATTAAAAAGCTTGGAGTTCACTGGTTCCATGATGTTGAACTGGGCTTTGATGATGAACATCATCATTTCGATATCCCGCAGCCCACCGATACTCTCTTTGATATCATTATCATCGAATGTTTGTGTTTGATCTGATATACTATGCCGCGACCTGATTTCGTTCTTCATTTGTGCAATATACTGCTCACGTTTGTCGAAGATATGGGATTTTACAATTCGGTCGACAAATTCTTTTTCAAAGCGGTGCGAACCGAGCACGAGGCGTGCACCAAGCATCTGTGATTTCTCAACGAATATGTCGGGACGGTCCTCACTGAGTAGTGTATCGATTTCATCAAGGAGAATGACATACCTGCCGAAGTAGTCAGCAAATCTGTGATGAGGGATTGTGCCACGTTTGATAATCTCATTGTTCATTTTCACGATAACTTTGTTGCAGTAATCAAGAACATCGGGCTGTTCTGTATTCAGAAGAACGATGATGTCGTAGTCATCATCGTATGCCTGCTCGCGCGCATGACCACCGGCAGCAAACACGGCAAGGAGGTCGTCTGTGATGATCCGTTTTGTGTACCGCGCATCGATTTCCTGCCTGCAAATATCGAAGAGGGTCAGTATGTATTTGTCAGAGAACTCCGTAAAATCAGCATTAGTTACTTCTCCTGCCACACCACTGAGTGTCTTTAAGCCGACACGCATCATTTCAAAATCATAATAGTCATTGAGTCTCTCTTTTTTTTCGTGGAATGTTGGCATCGAATCGATATCACTGTAGATTGCATCGGCGAATTCCTCGAGCTGGTCAGTATATTGTAGTTGGGTAATAGCTTCTGGATACCGGTTCAGTATCCGCATGAAGAATCGCTTGTAGAATATGCTGCTCGCACTATGAATGCCGATGAGATGTTTCAGATTACCAATGATTGCTTCAATATCTTTTCCGTATGTTCGCGTTTCCAGAATGTGTCTGTAGTATCTCAGCACTTTCTCGTTATTGAGTGCAAGATATCTGTTAATCAAACGTGGAAAACGGTTAAAGACATAAGCGATATTTCTTACGATATCCGGAATGTCGTTCAGAATCTCGAGGAGATGTGTATTCAGTTCTTCAAATACTGGTTTGCCGCTTCTTGTTGTGCCGAGATTGTTCAAGAATTTAATCAGTGAGAAAAAATCGTATTTTACCCACTCAATGTATCCCTTAATGAGTTTATTACGTCTTTCTTTCGGATATGAATTGAGGTCGCTGACGAATTTCGTAAGAACATCTTCTTTTGAAAAATCATCGAGTATGTCATCCCAGAAGGATGTTCCTCTGAAGAATTTGAATTGCCTCAGAAAATCCTGTGCAATGTTGCCATCATACTGAGGATTGAGCATGGGTTTGAATATTGAAGTGGTCTCCAGATGTTTCTTGATATCACCAATAAGTACAGGAATAGTACCTCTGATGTTTTGTATGTGCTCATAGTAGTGCACGAGTAAATGTTCTTCAGCGCGGCATGTGCCAAAATCAGAATATCCCAGTATCCGTGCAACTTTACGGATATTATGTCGTGCTGTATCATCGAGTGATATTTCTTCGTCCTGTGTCACAAAGAGCTGATACAGGTACCTGAAAATCTCAAAAAACGTTAGTGCACCCTCAAGGATGTTGTACTCATGGTACCGCTTCGCATTTTTTTGCTTGAGGCTATCAAGTATATCCCATGCATTGACTTTGTCGATATCGAACACTGTTTTCTGAGCACAGATAATGCTCTTAAGTGCTCGTAGTGCATCCTCCTTGAAATTGATGTGAGTCGGGCTGACCGGACGCGCGAGAAGTGAATCCACTTCGCCAAGGATACCTCTCAAATATCCCTCGTGATATTTATTATCACCGTTCGCATGATAGAAATATCGATCAATAACCTCTCTTCGGTACGTCTCAAAGAGCTTCTTGCTGCCTGTTATAACTGCTGCACTGAGCATCTCGTTGATAATAACATAGTCTCTGATTTCATGTTTTAGTACTTTTTTATATTCCTCAATTGACGCTGAATAGAAATGTTCTCCGATATGCTCAGAAAGGTGAAAATGGAATGAGATTGCGGACTTCAGCATTGTTTGACTGACAAGGGCAATTACGCGGTTGAATGCAGCTCTATTTTTTTTGCAATCATCGACGATGCCAACATCAATATCATCCTGGTCAGCTTTTGTACCGACGCCCATGACGACAAATTCAGGACAGGACATTCCATCAAGGAAGATATCAAGTAACTCTTTAATGTAGCACGCAGTAAGATTTCTGAAACTGTTTCCGGCATTTATCATGAACTCCTTGTAAACAGAAGATTTATCAACTTCTGATGCAATGACGTCCATGCGCAACAGGTCAACGGCGTGGCGGTTCATGAGCAGGAAATGGAGTGCAAAGAAGGTCTGTATGAACGTAAGTCTTTCTTCGGCATTGTGTGCTACATTAGAGACAATCCCGAGTTCTTGGCCAAAGTTGTAGGCAGAATGAAGTATGTGTACGACATCGCGTTTTTTCTGTTCTTCGAGACGCTGGATCAGGTGGTCAAGATTTCTTCTTACTGTTTGACTGTACTTAAGGTGATGATTGCCGAATTCCGCAGTTTTTTCTTCGAGGCGTGTGACAAAATCCTTCATGACTTCTTTAGTCGCGTCATTACATCATCCGGGATTTCTATGCCAGGATAGCCGAGCTCAACCGTGGATGAAAGGATCTGTAAGAGTTTCCCTCTGAATACGCTCTCGTCACAGAGGTAATGGGCGTTCTCGAAGAGATGCTGCCAGAACGCAGGATTCTTTTTTTCCATTTCACACACGGCAAAAATGTGTCTGATGTCGATGCTCATATCGACAGTTCGCTCAATGTCTTTTTGCGTGCGTGGAGAAACGACTTTTTCGATAACAATATCCCATGGGTGCGCCATAAGAATTGAGATATCAAAACTAGTGTTGTTGGATGTTACACGCTCCGTGTGTGGCTGAAGTCTCTGGGCATTGTGCGTATAAAATTCGTAGATCTCTTTGCGCAGTATATAATCCACATTGAACCATACACGATCAAATGACCACGCAGTATGAAGGCTGGCGATGTTTTTGTTGATCATCAGAGAATCATCGTAATCGACGATCCGTAAATGTTTTGGTTTGGGTATGTTGATAAACGTCTCGAGCGCTTCCTCGTTCTTAAAAAGAACGTCAACGTCCCAGTAAACCGTGTACCGTAAGTAATTTTTCATGAGAAGCGATATCGCACCAATGACGATAAAACTGATGGATTTCTTGTCTTGGAGTTGCGATAATGTTTGCAATACCGCGAGTGCAGTACTGCGGCGTCTCGCATCAACGTATGTTAACCAATGAGGGTTCACAGCATGTCGGATGTATTGATTTCTACCTACTCGGTCAGTTGCTGGGCTTTTTGGAAACCGGTGTTGAATGCCTTGAGATTAAGCTCCTCTGTACCTTTGGGGACGCGCGATAGAATCGCTGACTCAACTGCTTCCTTTGTTACAACCCCAGTGAGTCGCGTGATGATACCGAGAGCCACGATATTGGCGACCAGCAACTTTCCAACTTCCTTTTCTGCAATTTCAGTAATCGCCATCGAGCAGACCTTGAAACTACCACGGGGAATATTC
>DAOVBK010000033.1 GCA_030670605.1 Candidatus Stahliibacteriota bacterium | reverse complement strand
GACTTTCGAAATTGGATAGGTCACCCTGAATCAAAACAGCGAGGTCGAACACAGGTTTATTCACATTGTCGACAGAACCGGTTACCTCTACCTGTGCATTACCGATGCGTCCTTGCACGGTAATATCTTTTGCATTGGTTTGTTCAAGTTTCAGTTTCCCGTTGATTTTTTCAATACCGCGATTCATACCCTTGGGTATCAGCGCAACATCTTTGAGCTCACACAGTCCTTCATATGTCAATTTCTCGAGCGTCCCGCGCACGGTTCCATCAATATATACAGAGCCACCCATTTTTTCAGGTCGTGATTTTGACGGGATCAAAGCAGCAAGAGCTGCAATGTTGCCGATATCTCCTTTGACCGTTATGTTAACGTCTTTTGAGTCCATAATCGTACCGGCGGCTTCAATGAATGCCCGTTCATATTCTGCAGTCAGTCGTTCTATGTTAATCTGTTTTTCTTCCAGGTCATAGGCAAGACGATTTGATAGCTGCACGGTGATTTCGGGAACATCCTTGGATGCTGCAATATGGAATGCACCGTCACCCGAAAAGATGAGTGCATTCCCTTTTAGTGAGATAGTCTGTTTGATATCTTCAAGGCGCATCTTGTTATTATTTTTCTTATCGACGTATTCAACCGTGCTGTGAGAGAGCGTTACTGACGAGACGGCGAGTGCCCAGCCTTTTCCAGATTGTGCTTGCGATGGTTTGAGTTCAAAATTGGTTTCTCCTTTTTCATTGCTCATAATACGAGCGTGTGCGCGACGTAAATCTACTCTGCCAATGACAATCTTTCTTTGTAGCAACGGCAGAAGTCTGAGGACGAGTGTTGCCTGTTCCACGGTAAGCAGTGGCTGAGGACCGAAACCCTTGGTGTTGGCTACTACAACATCATTGATCGTTATACCAGTAGTCAATCCGATACGGATTCCGACCGCACCGATAGTGACCCGTTTTTGTAGTCCTTCTGAAGCAACACGGTTGGCAATGCTTTGCACACGTTCAGGCGTTAGATAAGAGCTGATTGCCACATAGGCAGCAACAATACACACCACAACGACGAAAGCAACTACGAGAATTATTTTTGTTGTTTTGTTCATCGATACCTCGCGGTGACAAACGTATATACTACATCAAATAAGTGTTATACGACCGGCAAAGAGTGTGCCGAAAAATCGAACAAACGGACCGATCCATCCCCAGAGAATCAGACCGCCCGTGACGAGATTGAGTACGAGAAGACCTCCAATAATGAACAACCAGTACCGGTTCATCCAGTGCTCAATGTATGCATAGCGCGGCGGTAAAAGACGAAACAAAACATGTGAACCATCGAGAGGAGGTATCGGAATCAAATTAAAGACACAAAGAACCAAGCTGAAAACAACGACCGCCTCAAGCATGATTCTCAGCGGCATCAGAAAGCCCAGAGAAACAGGCACGAGTCTTACTGCGAGTCCGAAGGGGATTGCTGTCAAGAAATTCGATGCCGGTCCAGCGAGCGATGTATAGATCACCCCTTTCTTTATGTCGTAGAAGTTATTCGGATTAATAGGTACCGGCTTTGCCCAGCCGATTCCGATTAACAGGAATGCGAAGAGCCCGAAGATATCGATATGCCGGATTGGATTAAAGGTGAGTCTGCCAGCGAACTTTGCGGTCGGGTCTCCCATGCGCCATGCCACATACCCATGGGAGTACTCGTGTATCGTCAATGCAAGAAGAATGCCCGGTAAAAAAAGGAGGAGGTTTACCAGCCGTTCCATTATTTTCTGGTTCTGAGGTATTTAAGTGCTTGTCGTCTCGTCGTGATATGTTTGTCCAACTGCAGATTATACATCTTTCTGAGTATTGATGCATACTTTTCCTGTGGTCGCACACGTAACCGCTTTAGGTCATTTCCTGTTATGAATGGTTTTGTACGTGCGACTCGCGTAAACAGTTTTATTTTTTTCTCCAGGTCAGGTTTAATTTGCGGAATGACCTTCACGATATCATGTGGTATTGGTGATAGAAGATTGTACAGCGTACTATTCTTTGATGCTTTACGTATTCGAGGTATTGCATCAATCGCCTTGTTGAGATCACGCATTAACCTCCGCTCGTTCGCCGATAGAGGAAGGTTTATCTTACCGAAAAGGGAAATATAGAAGTACATCTTGTACTGTCCCGTATTCGCCAGTATTTCGAAATCTTTCCTCTTGAGCGCGAATATGCCAAGGTCGGCGATGTCTTTTAGAGACTCTTGATAGGAATCCTCCATGAAAACAAGTCGTATTTCATTGAGCAACCGCTGACCAGTGAGACGTTTGACCATTTTGTTTTGAGCGGCTTCTTTCATGAGTGTCTTGGTTCTTTTTTCAATCTTGAAATTGAACCGATTCTTGTACCGCACTGCCCGGAAAATCCGTGTTGGGTCATCAATAAAGCTGTTTCTATGTAAAACTCTAATGATATTTTTTTTGATATCGTCGAGGCCGTTGAATGGATCAAATATCTCACCAAAATTCTCTTTAGAAATCGACATTGCCATGGCATTTATTGTGAAATCGCGTCTGTTCAAATCCTCAATGATCGTCGATGGATACACATGAGGCAGCGTCGCGGGCTTAGGGTATTTCTCAACACGTGCACTTGCGAGGTCAACGCGCATGCTATTTGTCGTGATGGATGCAGTGCCGAAATCCCGATGCATAACGAGCTCTCCGTGCAATTTTTTGTTCAATGCCTGTGCCGCCTTTATTGCACTGCCCTCAACGACAATATCGATATCGACTATCTTCACGCCGAGCGACGTATCGCGCACAAAACCACCGACAAGATATGCGCGAAACGGCGATTTCAGGAAGAAACCAATGGTTCTATTTAAAACCGATTTCTTTTTGTGTTTTGCCGAAGATTTTGATTTTTCCAAAGTGCTCTTCATACCTTTTAATGTTGTCATCTAGCGCATTCTTGAGAAACTGCGCATTCTGGGGCGTCATGATAACACGCGAATATACGCGCACCTTTTTTGCACCGGGTGCCATGCGTGCAAAATCGAGTATGAATTCTGAAGGCGAATGCCCTATGAGAACGAGATTCGCATAGGTGCCTTGCGCCATCTCAGCCGTCAATTCCACTTCAAAGGGGGGTTTTTTCGCATCCATAGATAATCTCCTTTCGGTATTGTACACACAAACGACGAAAAGTCAATAGATTGGGGGGTTCTCATAGCCGAGAGTGTAGTCTCCGACCTGTATGATATGCCTTTCGATGCTGACCCTCTCCAGGAGCTCGCTTGGTAGAGCCGGTGCGCTGAGTCTGTGGACACTGGATCTTACGTGCGTACGGCGTGATTACATAAGGAATATGTACCGTAAAATAAAGAGAAGCGTGAAAATGAGAAGAATAGGGTGGACCTCTCTGATTTTTCCGGTAACGAGCTTGAGGAGTGAATAGAAAATAAACCCGACTGCAATTCCATCGGTAATTGAGTATGCATACGGCATTATGACGATGGTCAGAAATGCAGGAATTGCCTCCGTCGCATCGTGCCATTTGATCTTCGTGACGCCACACATCATTAGTGTACCGACGAGTATGAGTGCTGGTGCAGTTACCGGATAGAGCGTACTGCTATTGAGGACGTAACCACCACCGATCATTTTCACCAGGGGAAAGAACAGCACGGCGACGACAAAGAGGAGGCCGGTGACAACATTCGCCAGCCCTGTCCGCGCACCACTGGCAACGCCTGTTGAGCTCTCAATGTAGCTCGTCACGGTTGAGGTTCCCATGATTGTGCCGAACAGTGTGCCGATCGCATCGGAAAGGAGTGCTTTGCGAGCACCAGGAAGTTTACCGTCCTTGATGAAACCAGCTTGTTCACTCACACCAATGAGCGTGCCAACCGTATCAAAGAGATCGAGAAAGAAGAGGATAAACACCGTCGGCAGCAGGGATAGCGTAAAAGCAGCGCTGACATTCAGTTTGAAGAATGTGGGCGCGACACTCGGTGGCGTACTGACAACACCATAGTACGTAACAATACCGGTCGGAATGCCGACGAGTGCGGTAACGAGGATACCAAGAACAATGGCGCCTTTCACCTTAAGCGTGTACAGAATCGTAATCACGAATAATCCAAACAAAGCCAGGAGCACAGGAGGACTGTGAAGATCACCAAGACCTAACACAGTACCCGGTTTGTAGACGACGATGCCTGCCCATTGAAACCCGATGAGTGCGATGAACAGGCCGATGCCAACAGCGATTGCGTGCTTGAGCGACCCTGGAATGGCATTCACAAGCATTTCGCGCAGGCCAAAGATCGCCAAGATGATGAACGCAGCGCCTGAAATGAAATTAGCACCGAGGGCTGTCTGCCAGGGAACTCCCATAGCGAGGCATATAGTGTAGACAAAGAAGAAATTGTGCCCCATAGCTGGTGCGAGTGCAATTGGATAGTTGGCGAGAAATGCCATGAGGAATGTCGCAAGTGCGCTCGAAAGACAGGTTGCAACCATGACTGAACCAAAGTCCATACCTGCAGCAGACAGAACTGCCGGCTGCACAAAAATAATGTATGCCATGGTCATGAATGTTGTGATCCCACCTATGGCTTCTTGTGTGACACTTGTCCCTTTTTCCTGTAACCTGAATAGCTTTTCTAACATCGGCAACCTCCTCGTCATAGTGTATTTCATTTGTTGTTTCTGTCAACGAACAGTGTTGACTTTGCGTCTCTTGTGCGCTACACTTGCCATGTAGTGTGAACGTGCAAGGAGTTATGCTATGAGGAGAAGAGGCACATGGTTCCAAAACAAAGATTTCTGGCGTACTGTACATCCGATTCTGTTCAGGCAGCGCCGGTGGGAAATGGCAACAGAAGATGTCAACAACATCATATCTTTGCTGAAGTTCAAGCGAGGCGCGAAAATCCTCGATCTGTGCTGCGGTGTTGGACGGCACTCGCTGGAGTTCGCACGCCGCGGGTATCTCGTGACCGGGGTTGATTTGACTGCCATGTATCTCCGCGAGGCGCGTAGAAAAGCAAAGCACGAAGGTCTCGCTATTGATTTCTTCCAGCAAGACATGCGACGGTTTCGTCGAACGAACACATTCGATGCGGTGATCAATCTTAACACATCTTTTGGCTATTTCAAAACACAAAGAGATGATGTACGCGTTGCAGAGCACATGTATGCCGCATTGAAAAAAGGCGGCTTTTTTGTCATTGATCTCATGGGCAAAGAAGTCCTCGCCCGCATCTTTCGCCCCAGAGATTGGTACGAGCTTGAAGGTACGATCGTCATGGAGGAGCGCACGCCGAGTAATGATTGGAGCACGCTCGAGAACCGCTGGATTATCCTGAAGGGCAATCGAAGAAAAGAATTCACATTCAAAATACGTTTTTACTCGGCAGCGGAACTCTGTGCACTCCTCAAACAAGCAGGTTTTCGAAAAAGCGCCGTATATGGTGACCTTGCTGGTGCTCCGTATGATAGCAAGGCAACACGGCTCATTGTCGTCGCCCGCAAATAACCATTTGTTGACTTTTCAACACGAATTACTATAATACGTGAGCGCGGGAGTAGCTCAATGGTAGAGTCACGGCCTTCCAAGCCGTTGGTTGCGGGTTCGAGTCCCGTCTCCCGCTGTAGTGAAACGCACAGGAGGCGTATCATGAGACAATGCATTGCATGCATGCTGTTCATACTCCTTACCTGCGGTACAGGTGAAGAACAATCGAAAGTGGATGAAATTCCACAGATCGCTAAATCAATGCTCATGGTGATCGCGCATGAGGATTTCCGCGATGATGAATTCACGGCATCTCATGGTTTATTCAAGAAAGCAGGCATTGCGATAACAGTCGCGTCGACCGACACGACACCAGCACACGGAAGTCTCGGCATGACAGTGAAACCTGATATCGTGTTTGAAGATGTTGTGCCAGACGAATACGATGCTATCGTCGTTATTGGTGGCACCGGATGTGAGAAGCTCTGGGATAACAAAGAACTGCACAGCATTGTCACTGCATTTCACAGTGAAAGCAAAACCATCGCAGCTATTTGTTTGGCGCCGGTTGTCCTCGGTCGTGCAGGCATTCTCAAAGATATTAACGCGACCGTGTACCCAACCGCCCAAGATGACATCGGCATGTGCGGTGGCGTCTACACGGGTGCAGATGTAGAGGTTTGTAGTAACATTATTACCTGCTCTGGTCCGCAAGCAACAAAAGAGTTCGCCAAGACAGTACTCAATACCTTGGCAGACGAGTGATGTGGATGAAGGCAGTGATTCAAAGAGTTTCACAGTCACAAGTAAACGTTGGAGATTCTGTTGTGAGCACGATCAAGAACGGCTTATTGATTTTTCTTGGGGTTAAGAAGGGTGATACAGAGGAACATGCCAAAAAGCTTGCAGACCGGTGCCGTAACATGCGAATTTTCGAAGATACGGACAACAAGTTCAATCTTTCTGTTAAGGACGTACACGGCGAAGTATTGGTTGTGCCTCAGTTCACGCTCCTCGCTGACACATCACACGGAAGGAGACCATCATTCATCGATGCCGAAGAACCTCATGAAGCCGAGCGACTGTATGAATACTTCATCAAAACACTCAACAGTGTGGGGATCACTGCAAAAGGAGGCCGTTTTGGTGAATGTATGCTTGTCTCGCTGCAGAACAGGGGACCAGTTACCATCATCATGGAGGAATAGATGCCATTCAGTATGACCGGGATGGGTCGAGCAAGTGGTACGATTAAAAAACCATTGATCAAGTTTGATGTCGAGATAAAATCATATAACCACCGTTTCCTTGAAATATCTGTTAAGTGCCCGAATTGCTTTCTGCCATTCGAAGATGACATCCGTCGTTGCATTCAGAAAAAGGTCTCACGAGGTCATATTATCGTGATCATTCAACAGGATCGTGAGATCTTGCCGAGCAGAGTAGAAATAGACAAATCGTTGCTTCATGCATACCTCGGGCTTGTCGATCAACTCAAAAAACAACACAAGATAAGCGGCGAACTTAATATCAACACATTGCTGTCAATTGCCGGGTTGATCAAGTTCAGCCAGCACAGGGCCGATGCATCGGGTGTCTACAAAGCATTTAAGCCAATCCTAGAAAAGGCGTTACAGGCGTTCCTCCGGATGAAACACAAAGAAGGTGAGAACATCGCACGGGCAGTAAACAAATCAATCAGATTGATTGAGAAACATACACTCGGCATTGAGAAACTGATACCGAAACGGAATGAGCATTACAAGAATCATCTGCTCGACCTTGTCAATGACAGTATCCGCGAACTCAATGAAGAACGGTTCTATCAGGAACTACTGTACACCGTAGACCGGACCGATGTTACAGAAGAATGCAAAAGACTGTTGAGTCATATAGCGCTCTTCAAAGATGCATTTGAACGCGAGGCGCACCCGGGTCGCAAACTCAACTTCTTGCTCCAGGAGATGCAGCGGGAGGCAAACACACTCAGTGTCAAGGCGAATTTTCTCGAAATAAGCAAGGCAGTCGTTTGCATAAAAGAAGAAATCGAAAAAATAAGGGAGCAGGTTCAAAACATTGAGTAACGGGAAACGCCAAAGGCATTTTCGTTTTTCATAAGGCTCAGCTCACATCGGTCGTCCAGGGCCCGCATCTCACACATCATCACATGTGCTGTAGAGGCAATCAAGAATCGAACGCTCGAGGCAGGGTAATCGTACTTTCCGGTCCTTCTGGTGTTGGCAAAACAACCATACACAGCGAAATACTCAGACGCAGAACAGATCTGTGTACATCTATTTCAGCAACATCCAGGCCAAAAAGAAAAGGTGAAGTAGAAGGAAAGGAGTATTTCTTCCTCAGTGAGAAAGAATTCAAGGCATGGGTGAATAAAGGACGTTTCATCGAACATGCACGTGTACATGGAAATTTGTACGGTACGCCTAAACAAAAATTGATTGAGATCATTAGTCAAGGATGTCATGTGCTCATGGATGTCGATGTTCAAGGTGCAAAAGCACTGATGGAACTATTTCCCGAAGGGATTTATTTCTTTATTGAACCCCCCAATCTCAAAGAACTTGAGAGACGGCTCAGGAACAGGAATACTGATAGACATACGGAGATAGAAAGTAGGCTTATACGCGCGGTAGAGGAACTGAAATATAAGAAAGATTACACATACGTCATTGAAAATAAGACTGTTGATAGAGTAGTTAAGAAGATCTTGTCGATACTCGACAAAGAAGTGGGTAAGGGGTGAACATTTTTGTTGACTTAAATAGAGTGTTTGCTATAATGATTCGTTATCGGGGCAGTAGCTCAGTTGGGAGAGCGTCTCGTTCGCAGCGAGAAGGCCGCCAGTTCGACTCTGGTCTGCTCCATGAGGAGAAACGACCGTGGTACCAAAGCATGTTTTCTTAACAAAAGGTGTTGGTAAACATCGAGAGAAGCTCACGAGCTTTGAGGCAGCACTCAGGAATGCCAGCATAGCACGTTTCAACATCGTACGGTGCTCAAGCATTCTCCCGCCAGGTGCCAAAATGCTATCGCGCCAAAGAGGACTCAAGCACCTTGCAGCGGGCGAAATCGTCTACGCGGTCATGTCCGAGTGTTGCTCAGATGAACCCCACCGGCTCATTGCTGCAGCCATTGGGGTTGCAATACCGCGCGATAGGGACCAGTATGGCTATCTTTCTGAATATTACTCCTACGGTGAGACAGAAAACAAAGCTGGTGATAAGGCAGAGGACCTCGCTGCGCAAATGCTTGCAACAACGCTCGGTCTTCCGTTTGATCCTGACAAGAGTTATGACGAACGGAAAGAGCTCTGGAAAATCTCGACAAAAATCGTAAAAACCTCTAACATAACACAGACCGCAATCGGCAACAAGTCAGGGTTGTGGACGACCGTCATCGCGGCTGCTGTCTTCGTACCGTAACAAGCATACATATTCGTAATCACTTGTAGCATGTCAAAGGGTACGGATAAGAAACGTATCGGTGTACTCGTCACGCTCGGTGCAAGTGTTATGTGGGCGCTCGAGCCTATTTTCGCAAAGCTATCGTACCGGAGCACAGACTACCTTAATACCTTTGCCACGAGAATACTCTTCAGTCTGATAATCATTGTTGTTTACCTTATCGCCACAGGAAAACGGGTCGCTGTTGCACGCCAGCATATTCCTCAGCTCATTTATCTGTCCCTTGTTGCAACACTGTTCGCCGACCTCATGTACATATATGCGCTGACGCGCGTTCCGGTTATCAACGCAGTTCTCATAGGACACATGCAACCAGTATTCGTTATTGTGATAGGAACCGTCATGCTTACGCGGGAGAAACTGACCAGATATGACTATGCTGGCATTGTGTTTATGCTCATTGCCGGATTCCTCGTAACAACCAAAACTACTGAAAACCTGATTGCTCTGCAGTTCGGTACAACCGGTGATCTCTATGTGCTGCTTGCGACGGTCGCATGGGCAACAACGGCAATCGTTGCGCGTAGGTACTTAAGAGAATTACCCGCTGTCGTCATCGCCTTTTACCGTTTCTTGTTCGCCGGCATTATTTTCGTGTCCTATCAGCTCCTGACGAGTGGCATTGAGATCATGAGCATATATCAGGTTCTTATCGGGCTTGTTATCGGCATCGGGACGATTCTCTACTATGAGGGTATACGATTGATCAAGGCTGCTCAGGTAGCCGCGCTTGAGCTTTCCACACCATTCTTTGCTACACTCCTTGGCTTTCTTGTTCTCCAAGAGCATGTCACGGTCATGCAGGGTACTGGTATACTCGGCCTCCTTGGAGGCATCTACTGCCTCGCCAAGAAAGAGAAGGTTCCGTAGTGTTTTTCTTGATTACAGGTGGCATACGGCTATGATAGTCAGAGATGCGGCAGAAGCTCGGACTTTTCCTGGGAGTGGTCTTCTTTGTCACTATACTCAACGTACCGCCCATACCTGGAATGAGCACCGTTGCAAAGATGACTGCTGCCATCGCAGTACTCATGGCAACGTGGTGGATTACCGAAGCAATTCCCATTTCTGTTTGGCAGTGGTTACATTAGAACACCCGAAATGGCAAAATCAGGCTTTTTCTTGAATCTACTTGGTGCAACCGTCATAACCGCATTAGCTTATTTACTTGCGATTTCTATTTTCAAAACGAGCACATTACCATTGCCATTCTAGG
>DAOVBK010000042.1 GCA_030670605.1 Candidatus Stahliibacteriota bacterium | reverse complement strand
AGGGAAAACCGGGCAGCGCAGTCGTATAGATGCCAGCAGATACGATGGTGCCGCCTTTGTCGAGTTTGGTAAGTGATTGCACGAGCAGTTCACCACTCGGTGCAAAGACAATGCCTGCATCAAGGAGTGTCCCCATATCATCATTGATGTGGCCAGTCCATCGAGCGCCTAGTTCCTTTGCGAGATCAAGTTCTTTTTGTGTCCGTGAAACCACATAGACGTCAAGACCGAGATGAATTGCGACTTGAATAATGATGTGAGCAGATGAACCAAAGCCAAAGAGCCCTAATTTTCCCTTGCTCTGTAATCCAGTTTTCTGAAATGCCTGATAGCCGATAACACCACCGCATAAAAGCGGTGCAACTTCATTGTCCGCATAGTTATCGGGTAGTTTATAGGTGAAATCCTGGTGCACGATTGTGTATTCGGCAAAGCCTCCGTCGGCATCATAGCCAGTGAACAGCGCGCTTTCACAGAGGTTTTCTTTTCCTGCTACGCAGTATGTGCAGGTGCCGCACGTTTTGTAGAGCCATGGAACACCGACACGGTCACCGATTTTCCATTTGGTGACACTTTTGCCAATCTTATCAATCGCACCCACAATCTGGTGACCGAGAATGACCGGCATTTTGTGGGCAGGCAATTCACCTTCAACAATGTGAAGGTCGGTTCTGCAGGCGCCGCAGATATTAATCTTGATACGTACTTCATCATGTTTGGGCTCTGGTGTCGGGACATCTTTTAGTTTGAGGGGCTCATTTTCTAATGGTTGCTGTTTTTCGAGGACAATGGCTTTCATGTTCCTTATTATATTGACAAGGCAGCTTGAGTCAATTGGGGGCAATTGATGGTGCTCACGCACCAGCTAATAGCAAATGGCGGATGGCATATGGTGTTAACGGGGTCAGACCCGCGCAATGAGCATGATGTTAGAAAATCATCTATCGAGCTAACGAACACAGCAGTGGTCGGGTCAGACCCCATTTCCGATTTTCTGCAGTCTCGGCGCGCTTCTCGACTCGTCCGCCACACTTCATGGCGGACTCGCTCGAAGAATGAGAATAAGAGTACGATAGGATGTTGACATTTGTGTCATTGAAGGTATTATGATAAATGATTTGTTTGTTTTTATTTTCACTTACTTTCGGTATTGAAGGTGGATATATGGCACCTGCAGTCGAGTTCAGCAATATCAACTCAGGCGTTGTATTTTCGATCTTCACACAGCGTCACACCAAAAGAGGCGATGTTGCACTTTCATTCCAGACAACCTTCTACGCCGGCGATAATGAGCGCTATTCGATGAACTCCTATGGCATGCGACTCGGCTGGAGCAAGAATGCATGGCGCTTTTCTCCGGTAATAGAAATAGGTGGTGACTATCTCAATCGGTCGATCGGCGATGCATCAGAATCAGGCTATGCATTCACCTATGGAATTGGGTTACTCTGGAATTTGAAAAAGGAAAAGCTACGGTTCTATCCCAAGGTTTATTACGAAGGATTGACCGACCTCAAGGAACACGGTGGTTTTATTGGCTTCAAACTGGGGTTTGCCTATGAAATGTAAACTGCTGATACTCATACTACTGTTCGTTGCGTGTTCAGATAATCACTTTGTGCAGCGTGCTGCAGGTGACTATTTTCCGCTCGAGCAAGGCAATATCTGGTATTACGCGCTTGGCGCTGATACTATCGTTGTTGAGGTTGAACCGCCAGACACGTTGCTCGGTCGCGAATGTTATCCGGTGAGTTTTGGAGGATATACACGGTGGTTTGCGAAAGCGTCTGATGCGGTCGATGAATACGTCAAAATTGTCTATTTCTTCTCGGGCGACGAGTACACGATTCTCGAAGACTATGCTATGCGTATGGAGCTCCCTTTTATTGCGGATAATACGTGGCATGATTCGCTCGTTGATTCGCTCGAAATCTCGGGGCAGTGGATTACCGCAAAACACTATGTGGATGGCGAGGTTATTGGTTATTACTATGATGACGATTATGAGGCAGACGTCTATGGATGTATGTTGACAACAACGACGATGCTCATAACGCCGGATACAGTGATGACAGAAACGCACTTTTTCCAGGAAACCTACGCACCTGAGATTGGACTTGTCGATTTCGACCACGGGGATGGAACCTATACCCTGGTAGATTACACCATTCAGTAGGAATGGTTGATTGCACGAATTGATCCGGAATACGCGGAATTCACGTTGAATAGTGTGCCTCCAGTAGGCGCAACACATTTTGACATGACGTCTCCCACAACATCAACAAAAACGAGTCCTGACCTGATACTACGGGCGTACGAACTCCTTTTCGCATCATTTGGACCGCAACACTGGTGGCCTGGTGACACCCCGTTTGAGATCATGGTCGGTGCTATCCTCACACAGAACACAAACTGGCGCAATGTCAGCCGAGCCATAGATAACATTAAAGAAAAGAAGTTGCTTGAACCAAAGCGATTGTACAAGCACCGCCGCATGATTCCGGCACTGATAAAACCATCAGGGTTTTACCGGCTCAAGAGCAGGCGTCTCACCGCATTTCTTGAGTACTTCATTGAACATTACGACGGTGATATTAATAATATGAAACGCACACCGACGTCACGACTGAGAAATGAACTTTTAGGCGTTCCTGGCATTGGGCAGGAAACTGCGGATTCTATACTCCTTTATGCAGTCAAAAGATCTGTCTTTGTCGTTGATGCCTACACGCGCAGGATTTTTTCCCGGCATGGTTTGTTTGACGACAATCTCGGGTATGAGGAAATCCGTTCTCTGTTTGAGTGTCATATGCCGCGCCGTCCGAGACTATACAATGAATATCATGCGCTCATTGTACGATGCGCAAAGGAGTTTTGCAGAAAACATGAACCCCGCTGTACTGATTGTCCTCTTCACACTATATAGTCCACATCCTGACAGTGTGGTACGGGGGATTTACATTAATCCGTATCAGGCAAGCAGCAAGCAATATCTTGAAGCGGTATTTGCCAAGGCTGATTCCGGGTTAATCACGGCGATCGTTGTTGACTTCAAGAGCGACTACGGGTTTCTCTGCTATGATTCAAACCTTGAACAGGCAATAAAGACCGATGCGATAAAACGCTATCTCGATGTAGACTATTTGATCGAACAGGCAGCACTGCATAACGTGAAACTTGTTGCGCGCATTGTGTGTTTCCGGGATGAGTATTGTGCACGCTTTAAGGACTACGGTATGCTCGATGACAGCGGCAATGTATGGCTCGACAAGAAGGGTCTGGCATGGACCAATCCGTACAACAAAAAGGTACGGAATTATCTCGTTGATGTCACGCGTGAAATCGTTGACCTCGGCATCTCGGCAATTGCGTTTGACTATATCCGTTTTCCGACTGATGGCGATGTGTGGCGCATACGGCTCACGCATGTTAAGGGTCCGCGCAGCAAGCCGTTAATTCAATTCTTGGAAGCGGTGTACGAAGAGCTAGGTGACAGTGTTGAGATCGGCGTCTGTGTTTTCGGGTTTGCCGTGTGGCATCGCATGAAGGCGCAAGGGCAGGATATTACGAAAATGGCAGAGTACATCGATGTTCTCTATCCGATGCTCTATCCATCTCATTTCGGCCGGGATTACCTGCGTGAAGTCAATGAATACTGGCGTAACTACTGGATTTATTTTGATTCAGTTAAGGAAGCGATGAGAAAACTGCCGGACACCGTGAAGATCATACCCTTTGTGCAGTCTTTTAAATACCGCGCAGAGTGTTTTGACCACCGGTACGTATTTTCCCAAATGCAAGGTGCGCTTGCTGCTGGCGCAGACGGTTTTATGATCTGGCATGCGGGTGGCGATTACACTATGGCCTGGTCCCCGCTTTCCTGGGTACGTAATTCAATCCTGAAGAAAGCCGCTCAGATAAACCTAAACGCCCGTATGAGAGCGGCAGGCCAGCGATATCAAAATATAGATTTTCAACAACAAGAAGTCCCACAACAATACCGAGAAACAATCCGGACCAGGAGTCTGATGCCTGTCCCGTTTGATAGCCCACCATTATTGAAAATGCAATGATGTGACACAACAGTGTGAACGACACAATACTGAGGAACGTAATTCCTCACACAGATGTTATGTTCTGATTATGGTCAGCGTCTACTTAAACTTATCTTTCAGTTTCTTGAGCACATGCGGCAGGGTTGTGTACTCCATGTCTGAGAGCGGCAACCGATGCGGCTCAAACGGACCATGCCGGCGAATGTAGTTAGCAATCTCATTTGCCTGTTTTCGAGCGAGGTCATAACTTAGATCAGCAAACATGTCGCGGGGTCCGATGAACGCTCCATTGGTTATCTGGAAACCGAGGGCAATCACCCGCGGTGGTCCATCAAAACGCGTTGGGTTAGCATCCTCGACTGAAACCGGCATGAATGGTCCCCAGTGCGAACCACGCATCCAACCGCTGACCATATGCGGCATAGAGAACGGTTCGAGCACCTCACCGACTGCGGGGAAGCCACTCTGAGAGCGCACGATCATGACCGGGTCATCTTTGCCTACGTAACGACCGGCCAGGAGATTGAGTTTCTGGGATGACGTTACCGCGGCGATTTCGCCAGTCTTTTTGTATACTCTATTAACGATATAATGTTCAGACGCGCCAATGAGGCAGAGGATATCATAAATATCCTCTGGTGAGTTCATCTTGACGGTCTTGTTCCCAAAGATGTCAAGTATCTCAAGGGTGAAACCTTGATGCATGGATGGGTCAATGACGAGGCCAATTGTATTGAACGGGTCAGCGAACATCTTATACAAGGGCATGTTCCATGCGCCAGGTGATGTTTTATCTGCGGCAAAAATAATGACCGGCTCGCTCTTGCGCTCTTCGATTTCCATTTCCGCAACACCTGGTCCCATACCCTTTACATTGCCAGAAAAGGCATCGGATAGCAAATCCTGACCCGCGCCATACAGTTTCATTTCTTTTGCCAAATTCGTGCATTCGACAAACGTATCCCATGACAGTTTGTGGATCTCTTGTGCGTCACAACCGAGTCGGTGCGACATGATGAGCTCGAGGTCATCGCCGCAGTGCGTCACGTGAAAATCAACGAGCGTGCCTTTTTCCTTGTGTTTGTCCAGTATTTGAATAGCTTTGCTCATGATATTCGGGTGCATGCTGCTATGACCGACATAGCCACCGATATCTGCTTTAATTACACTGATGGTAATTTTTTCCATTACTTCCTCCTTTTGCGTGATGTCTATTATATGCGAAATGTAACGGATGTCAATCGGAATGGCGTATGGCCGATAGCCAATGGCAGATTGCACACAGCAGATAGTTAACGGGGTCTGACACCTTTTGTTTCTTGGGGTCTGACCCCATGGGCTTGAAACGCTTGGCAATTGACAGCGTACCTATTATCCATATAATAGAACTCCGCAGAAACGTTGATCTGCAAACAATTACCAAATTTGTATGTATTCGTGAGGAGGCAACATGAAGAAATTTAGAGAGTTGAAGCCGTTAGAGCTGCGCTGGCAGTGCGATCCAAAGATTCTGAAATTCAAAACGGTCAAGGATTTGCGGATTTGTGAAGGCATTATTGGTCAGCCGAGAGCCATGGAGGCGATCAAACTTGGTCTTAATGTCAAGTATCCAGGATACAATATATTCATAACCGGACCGGTTGGTACAGGACGGACAACCGCAGTAACCAAGCTCTTGGAACAATTGGAAGTCAAGAAAAAGGACCTCGAGGACCTGCTCTTTGTGCACAATTTCAAAAATGCAGACATGCCCATGCTCATTTCACTGCCCGCAGGTGATGGTAATACGTTAAAGCATGCAATGGAGCGACTCATTCAGGACTTGAAGACGAATATTCCGCAGGTCTTTGCCAGTGAAGAGTATCAGAAAAGAAGACAGAGTATTGTCAGCAAATATGAAGAAAAGCATAGAACGTTGCTGCGGGATTTTGAAAAGGGTATTGAAGAACAGGGTTTCAAGGTCATGCAAATACAGAAAGGTCCATTTGTACGACCGGCGATCTTTCCGATCATCGATGATAAGCCCACAAAACTAGAAGATGTTGAGAAGATGGTGAGCGAAGGCAAACTAACCGAGGATGACTACAAAGCAATGAGCAAGAAGATCCATGAGCTTGAAACGGGTATGGCAACGATTTACAGCAAGGTCCGGGAAATACAAGATAAGGTGAATACTGAAATACAGAAATTGAATGAATGGATGATGAAACCGTCGATTTCAGAGCTCATTGATAACATAAAAAAGAAATTCGCGAGCAAGAAAGTAGCGCAGTACCTCGAGCAGGTTTTTGATTCGATTCTCGGTAATTTTGATCGATTTCTTCGCGAGCAGAAAAAACAGGACGAATTCAGAGAGTATAAGGTCAACGTGCTTGTTGACAACGCGGAGACAGATGTGGTACCGATAATTTTCGAAACAACGCCTTCACATAAGAACTTATTTGGCACGATTGAACGGCATGCAGCGGGTCCTGGTATGTACGTCAGTGACTTTCTCAATATCAAGGCCGGGTCGCTTTTACGCGCGAATGGCGGTTATCTTGTACTCAATGGTTTTGACGCACTTATTGAGCCAGGTGTCTGGCAGGCACTCAAACGAACACTACGCAACGGCGTTGTTGATATTCAGACGTTCGACCCGTTCCATATTTTCTCATCATCAGCACTCAAGCCTGAGCCGATTACAGTTGATGTAAAAATCATCATGATTGGCACGCAGTGGTTGTACTATCTCTTGTTTGATCGTGATGAGGATTTCAAGAAGATATTCAAGGTAAAGGCGGATTTTGACACGGTTATGGATAAAAATACAGCCAATATCAATGAGTATGCTTCATTCATCAAATCCATCTGCCACGCTGAACAGCTGTTACCGTTTACCAAGCAGGCAGTCGCAGATATTATTGAATATGGTGTGCGTATTGCAGGGAGGAAGGACAAACTCTCAACACGGTTTCATGTTGTGGCGGATATTATCCGCGAGGCCGATTACTGGGCAAAGCAGCGGAAAACAAAGAGTATCAATGCAGAAGACATCGAGAAGGCAATACAGGGCTGGCGGAGACGCGTTAACATGTACGAAGACAAGATACAAGAGCTGATCGAGAAAGATATACTCATGATCGCAACCAAGGGTAAAGCAGTTGGCCAGGTCAACGGGCTGTCCGTATACCAGGTCGGTGGCTATAGTTTCGGCAAACCGACAAAGATCACCGCAAAGACATCACTCGGGCGTGCTGGTATCATCAACATTGAGCGCGAGGCGAATCTTGGTGGCCGGACCTATAACAAAGGTGTTCTCATTTTGAGCGGGTTTTTGAAAGCCCGGTATGCGCAAGAACAACCCATGACCATTGATGCAACACTCGGCTTTGAACAATCGTACAGCGAGATCGATGGTGATTCTGCTTCGAGCACAGAGGTCTACGCACTCCTTTCTGCATTGTCCGGTATGCCGATAACACAGCAGCTCGCGGTTACCGGTTCAGTCAATCAAAACGGTGAGGTCCAGCCGATCGGTGGTGTCAATGAAAAGATTGAGGGATTTTACGATGTCTGCAAGGCGAAAGGGTTGACCGGTAAACAAGGCGTGATGATTCCTGCAAAGAATATCGAGGACCTCATGCTCAAGCAGGAGATTGTTGATGTTGTGAAGAAAAAGAAGTTCCACATCTATCCGGTTACGACGATTGATGAGGGTATTGAGATACTGACCGGTGTTAAGGCAGGTAAAAAGACGAAGACCGGCTATGAAAAGAATAGCATCAACTATCTTGTCGAAAAGAAACTCAAAGAATACGCCTCGAAGATGAAAGGATTCGTGAAGAGTACGTAGAATTCGTACTGGTGAATCGTAACTCGTATTCGCGAGAAAACTCATAGCTCGTGACAGATTGACAAAGATTAGAGCACCCTCACATATTAGCCTATAGCTGATGGCGCATAGCGTTTAGCAGAACACCCTCACCGTTATCCTCTCCCTCGGCAGAGAGAGGAAATTCTTGCTAGCAAAGCCTATGTTCTAGAGTTTATGTCAGGTTTCTCGATGCATCCTGCCTTCGGCAGGACTTACTCGAAGAATAAATCATTATTGTTCGAGCGAGTTCCATCAGGAACGAGTCGAGAACCACCTTTGTATTGATAAAAGCGAATGGCCAATGCGTGGAACCGCGATTAGCACTCTCACCTTTATTCCGTTAGAAACAGTAAAAGAGATAGTGATTTGCCACACGAACCTTGGGGAACTATTTTGCCTTATTACTGTCGTACTTCAAGATTTAGGTTTCTAACGGGGTGAACCCTCTCCTCCTGAGGTGGAGACAGCTCCGCAGGGAGAAAAGACGAAGGAAGTTCTCGATGCCCCAGTTCTTTGGCAAGAGGCTGGGTTACTCGAACAGTAATATTCCATTACACTTCGAGCGAGCGTGAGCGAGTCGAGAAGTTGGAACTTTCAAGTACTCACCATTCACCTTCTACTCATAGACTATGTGACACCTCGTTTTCACACGAGTACGAAACACTGAATTCTAAAGAAGATCCAAACTCCAAGCACCAAACCCTAATTACTACCAAAATCCCAATACCTAATCTTGGTTCTTGGTGGTTTGGAATTTGGGACTTTCTTGGGATTTAGAGTTTAGGGCTTAGGATTTCCCCGAAAGGGAAAAAGGGGGCGTGCGCCCCCTTTCTTACTTCTTTAGTTTGTAGGTAGCCGGTTTCGTTTTCTTGAAGAGTTTTGGATACCTGTTTATGATAATATAGACTGAGCGCTCAGGGTCTTTTCTGTGGAATCTATAGCCACGTTTCTTGATTCTCTTTGTGATGTCGCGGTAGTGTAGCGCCTTTCCCGTTCGCTTCAAGATATCAATAGTGTGTTCGCGGATTGACATCTTCTTCTTTTTCTTCATCGGCTTTTTCTTCCTCTTTTTCATCTTCTTTATCTTCCTCGCCTTTCTTTTCTTCTTCATCTTTTTCCTCCTTCTTACTTTTGTAGTCAAAAAGCTTTATACGACAATATTCAGTATTTTTTCTGGCACGTAAATAATTTTCTTTATCTGCTTGTTCTGCAGATGGCGCTGAATTTTTTCATCTTGTAGTGCCAGTTCCTTTGTTTTTTCTTCGGTCACGGTACCTGTTACTTCAAGGTGTGACCGCACCTTGCCATTGATCTGGATAACAATGGTTTTCACTGTGTCCTGTCGATATCCTTT
>DAOVBK010000076.1 GCA_030670605.1 Candidatus Stahliibacteriota bacterium | reverse complement strand
GAGCAGCAATGACTATTTCTTCTACGTATATGATCTGGAGACTGAAGAGGTTGTCTGGCCGCGGTTCAAGTATGATCCATACAATTCAGGGTTGTATGAATCAACGTACCTGCCCGGCATTACGACATCAGAGAACAACACGGTATACCGCTTTGGTCTTATTGCAAAACCGACGGTGTTTGTCCACAGCACGGTGATCGAACTGTCAATACCAGCACACACACGTGCACCTTCAGATGCATGTGTGTTGAATATTTATGACGTAGCAGGCAGACTCGTCAAACAGTTTGAACATTCATTGAGTCCAACGCCATTTCAGTCTATCACATGGAATGGAGAAGATGATACTGGTCGTCGCGTCAGTGCCGGCGTCTATTTCGTGCGCTTTGACGACGGTACACACACACAGACGAACAAAATCATCAAAGTGAAGTAAGCACCGACTATTCCTTTTATTTTCCATTCGCCATAGTTGTTTGACAATCCCTTTTTTTGTGTCCAATGTGCTCGACTCAAGTATATATTCCAAATCTTGACGTTCGTTGGTTATGCTCTACTAGTGCACGTATTAAAACGTAAGTCTATATATGATAGCTTGACAAACACACAGTTTCTGATAGCATATGGTAAATGGGTAAGTGTTCGTATAGATAATATCCTCGCGGGTTTCAAGTAAATGCGAAAAGGAGTGGTCATGAAAGCAGTACCTTGGCTGGGTATCATCATGGTACCGTTCTGTGCCCTGTTTGCTGATGTGACATTTGACGTACCAATTTCCAATATTGAATATGAAATTACCGAGGAGCATGGCTTTGACCGTATAACTGTTTCTGGATCTTTTTGTGTTGATACTCCGGGTTCACCAGAACTTCCCGGCATTACCTACAGCTATCTTCTATCGAGAAGCGAAAAGTTGAAGGATGTGACAGTTGTTAGTGAGGAATGGGAAATAGTTCCTGGCGACTACTACATTTACCCCACGCAAGAGAATCACATCATTGGAGAAACGCCTGCATTCATCCCTCCTGACCAAAATATATATCAATCTGTATTGTCGTATCCTTCTTCAATCATAGTGAGTGCCGGGTCCGGAAATCTGCGTGGCTATCATATTGCCCAGGTGAGCATTGTACCTTTCAAGTACATTCCGACAACTAGCACACTACTGGTATTGCGACGACTTTCAATCAGCATCCAGACAGAACCTTATGAATCTGGGGTTTGTCCTGTGCGACAGACGCACGTGGCTGCCAAAGCTTTTGAGCATCTTGTTCTGTCAGTAGTAGTCAACAACAGCGAGGTGTACGATGTCGATAAACGACCGTATACTGTGCTCGTCGATAATGCAGACGATATCGCACCAACGTCAGTACCTTCGCTACTCGGTGCACCGGTTGACCTGCTTATCATCACGACCGAGGCGCAGCGCAATGCGTATGATCAGTTTGCTCGTGATAAGAAGAGATACGGGTATAATACGGCCGTAAGGACTGTGTCATGGATCAAACAGCATTACGCTGGGATTGATAATGCAGAACGAATGCGCAGTTTCATTGCAGATGCAGTCGAGAACTGGGGTGTTGTCTATGTGCTGCTCGGTGGTACTGAACAGCACGTACCGACGCGTTTCGTCTGGATGCCACCGATGTATGACCAGTGGCCGGTGTCTCTTGTGACTGACCTGTACTATTCTGACCTCGATGGCAATTGGAATGCGGATGGTGACGGACGTTTCGGTGAGCATGAGGATTCACTTGATTTCTTGCCAGATGTGTTCGTGAGTAGACTGCCGACTAACAATGGCTATGAAGTATCAGGCTATATGGATAAAGTGGCTGCGTATCTCAATCCAGAAGACCCGGTTGCGTTTGAACGTGTGTTGTTTTTTACCTCTGATTTTGATGTTACGAATGATGCCTCTGAGATGGCGAAACGATTGGCTACCCATTTACCTTCGTACATGGATATAACATATTTAAACGAAAGACCGCGCGCCGAATTGAAGGCTGCCATTCATGATGGCTACGGTGTTATTGTTGGAATTGGCCACGGCGACGTAAATAACATCCGCGTGCGTAATAGTCCGCGCGAGAATGCGACCAATCACTTCTTTGATTCACTGACGAATTACGATGCCGCCGCATTGATGGTTGTCATAACATGCTACACGAATACGTTCCAGGGTAATTGCCTGGCTCAGCATTGGGTTATGAATCCGTCTGGGGGTGGTATTGGCTACGTGGGGCCGTCGAGTTTCAGTGAGGGGTATCTTCATGAAGAGTATACGGCTGTGCAGTTTGACTCGCTCTTTTCATTCCCTCTTGCGGGTGTCTTGGCGCGTGCGAAAATCCCCTTTGCAGCGAGCTCACAGTGGCATAATTGGTACCGTCTTTATCAATTTTCAATCAACCTGCTCGGTGACCCGACCGTGACGTTATGGGATAGTATCCCGTTGACATATACCGATGTGACTGTATCTCCAGATACGATAATGGTTGGTTATGATACGCTGACAATAACCGTTGACCCAGTAGTTGATTTTACTGTTGTACTTTCGAAAGACGACGACCTCTTTGTACTTGACTCGACGAGTTCCGGTACGCTCCAACGACAGGTGAAGACCGAGTCCTCTGGATACGTACATTACCTCATCAAGAGTAATGGCTATGTTGCACACGTGGGATCGCTCTTTGTGGAGCCACGCGACCCGTATGTGGTGTATGCCCAGCATGAGGTCGTTGATACTACTGGTAACGCAAATGGCGTTATCAACCCAGGTGAGGAGATTCTGCTATTTGTTACATTGCATAATGCAGGAGGTTCAACAGCGAGTGATATTAATGCCCAGTTGCTGTGCTCTGATACATTCAGCACTTTGCTCATCGATACCGCATCGTTTGCAAACATTGCGGCTGGACAGCGGGCAAGGAGTATGACACCCTTCCGATTTCTGGTCTCTGATTATCTGCCAGATGAACATGCACTCGATTTTGAAATCTCTCTTGCTTATTCAACAATTATGAGCAACGATAGTTTTCAGATCAGTGCCTATGCACCACAACTCGCCCACTTTGGTCAGGAATTTGAACGGGCCAGCGACACAGTCGTTATTGTACCATATTTGGTGAACTATGGGCACAGTTCTGCCGATTCAGTACATGCTGTCGTGAGTGCGTATTCCGACACCGTCGTTGTGCTTGATAGTGTCGTTGTGTTCCCGATGATTGCGCCACAGGAAATCGTTGATTCGCAGAACGATTCCCTTATTCTCTTTTGTACCTATCCATCGGGTGAGGTACGTTACAACTATCGCGTGTATCATCGCGGTACTGAAATCATCAATGAAGAGATCATGCTTGCTATTCCGCCGGCAATTGATTCATTGTGGGCTATTGGCACAAAGAACGCGGTTGTGCTGGAGTGGGCATCAGTGCCCGCTGTTGCGGGCTACCGTGTGTACCGTGCACTTTCGGCCGGCGGTCCTTTTGTATTTGTCAAAAACCATCTTGAGCCAATATGTCGGTATGAGGACACTGATGTGTGGCGCGGTCAGGAGTACTACTACTACGTAACACCCGTTGATGTATCGATGAATCAAGGTAATGCATCTGATACGGTCGCAGGAAGATTAAATCCACCCTTTGCCACGGGGTGGCCACAGATGGTCTACGACTACCTCTTCTCGTCACCGAATTTCGGTGACCTTGATCCGTTTTATCCTGGTCTGGAAATCGTTGTATGTGGTAAAGAGGGAAACATCTATGCATGGCATTGTGATGGGACGCCGGTCATTGGTGATGGACGTATCTATATGGTCTCACCAGCAGAGATCTGGTGCTCACCAGCCCTCGGCGATGTGAATGCCGATGGTTCTCTGGAGATTGTCTTTGGTAATAGGACATCCACTGATAATTTGTATGTCATCAACAATCAGGGTGACTGTCTACCTGGATGGCCTCACTCGGCTTCAGGTCCGAAGATTGGATCACCAGTGCTCGCTGATCTTGATGGCGATAGCGACCTTGAGATAATCATCTGGAGTGTTAATGCCGAACTGTTCGTGCTACACCACGATGCAACCGGCGTTTTCTCAGGTGACGGACTACTCAAGGATCTCCCGGGTATTGCATTTGGTACACCGGCAGTGGGGGATATCACAGGCGATGGTGATCTGGAGATTGTATGCTGTGGGGGAAGTGGTGGTGATTCACTCTATGTGTGGGATCGATATGGCAACGATTGTTTTCCTTTTCCTATCTATGTACAATCTGGAGGACTAACCTATTCAGTTGTGCTCGGCGATGTGTGCGGGGATGAACGTCCCGAAATATGTTTCTATGCTGACTATACTGATCGGGTATACCTCGTGAGCGCTGATGGGTCTATCTTATGGTTCAAGGATGCGATTGATGTAGCTGATATTGAAGGATGTCCGGTCATTGCTGATATCACGGGCGATGACAAACCGGAAATCATCTGTGGTTTCAAATCAGGAATGACCGTTTTTGATTCTCTCGGCAATGTGCTCGATGGCTTCCCGGACCGACGGCATGATGCAAAACTTCCCATTGTCTGTGATGTCGACCATGGAAGCGATGTTGAGATCATTGTTGGTTCAAAAGATTGGCACCTGTATGCCTACAAACAAAACGGACAACAGGCAAGTGCCTTTCCGATCCGACTAGACAACAGAATTGAATCATCTCCTGCTGCGTTTGATATTGATGCTGACGGAAAACTGGAGCTGATGATGAGCAGCAATGACTATTTCTTCTACGTATATGATCTGGAGACTGAAGAGGTTGTCTGGCCGCGGTTCAAGTATGATCCATACAATTCAGGGTTGTATGATAGCCGGCAGCCGTCCAGTCCATACATACATGCTGCAGAAAAAATCGGACAAGACGTAAGGTTTGCCTGGAGCAAAATAACTACTGACAAATACGGTACGCCAGAAATAATGTATGGCTATGTAATCTACCGGAGCACGTCACCTGATTTTGTGCCGACGCACGCAGATTCGATTGGTTTTACAGTGCAGCGAGATACGACATACCGGGATGTCGGTGTCTTGAACACTTCAATGAGTTATTACTACTGTGTTAGGGCGGTTGATTGGGCGCGTAATAAGAGTAAGTGTTCGAATATGGCATACGTTTTCCATAAGCAGTTTGTTGAGAATCCGAGTGCGGCGGATTAGAAGTGGGTGAGTTTACCGTGGCACAGCGGGTATGCGACAGTTTCTGATCTGACCGATGATGTGAGTCCTACTGGTGATCCCCTTATCAAGGTCACAAACCTACGTGATGACCAGTTGTATGAGAGTTACATTTGGGATGATTTTTTCTATGAGTGAAGTGGATCTCATTTTTTTTTCATCAACATAACAGTAAAACGTTGGTTAAACCCAAGCTGCCAGAACTGGTCCATGGTATCACCCATCATTTTTCTCTCAACTAAGTATACTCTGTAAAGCTGTGCACTGTTTCTCTGAGGATTGAAAATATCTTTATAGTATACAGGTGCATCAAGGAATTCTATGTTCGTTATCATCTTACTGTGGCTTAAGAGTTCTGCGGTTATCAAATCCAATGTATCATATGCCGTCGCATACACGACCAGTAGTTTATTCTCCTGTTGCAATTCATTGTTGTGAGGATACAGCACCTTTCTGCTACGTACAAATGCAGGGAATTTCTCACCTAATGCATGCCAGGGATGTGTCTCCGGAATAGCTATCTCACCTCCAACATAGAAATCGATGTTCGGTGGTACCGAAGTGTACACGTACTGTATATGCTCATCACGAGCAAATTGTCTGACAGCGACCCCAATGTCATGTGGTGTGTCAGTCCTGTAGGTTACCGTATCAATACTCAACCCGAATGAAATAATGAAAATCACAGCGATGACATATGTCTTTTGCCTCTTGATATACCGCGCTGCGAGGATGGCAAGAAAAGGTATGATTGGATAGGCAAGTCTGAAGTAATGATAGTAAAATCCAAGAAACACAAAGAAAACGAGCACCGGCACAAGGATATAGAAATCCCATGTGCTTCGTTCCTGTTTGTTGGTAGTTTGGAGGAGTGCGAAAAGGAGCGGAAATGGCGCAAAACGTATCAGATAGTACAGGAATTGATGGTGATGTATGCCAAGAAGTGAGACATGCCGTGCGCTAATGCCTGAGTGACCAACCACATTGAGAAACAGAAAGAAATATGGCACATAGAGCAGAATCGGCAGTATGACCGTGAGTATGAGCCATTTTCTGTTGATTGTCTTCGTTTTGAGTATTCCGATAATGAAGAATATCACGAGGAGAGGAAACGCAGAATACTTGGTGTACAATGCTGCAGTTGTGAACAGCCCAGAGAGCAGGAAATAGCGAGTGCTGTCGTGTTTTAGTCCTCTGAAAAAGAAAAAGACTGCCGCGATGAAGAAGAAAAGAAAGGTCGATTCACTGAGCCCGGAACGCGAGAAGAAAAGGAAGAACTCAGTCGAGACAAATAACAGCACAGCATATAAACCTTCGCGCGAAGAGTAGAGCATTTTGCCAAGCAAGAAAACAAGAACGATGGTCAGGCATGAGAAAACAATTGAAATAAGCGGCAAGACAAAGGGTTGTGCACGTACGACTGCGAACATGAACGAAAGGATAAGCTGAAATAGCGGTGGTGTCTGAAAATTGAATGGTTTGCCTTGACTTCCGGCGGTTGAGAGCCATTGTCCCTGCAGGGCAAAAATACCTTCGTCCCAGTCTATGAGTGCAGCATGCTGTAAATTGAGCACACCCCACAGCAAGAAGCACCCGATGACGATTGCGACGATGTAGTGTTCTTTTGCTACGTGCTTCGCCAGTACAGAATCCTTCCGCAATTCGGACACGTATTAATCTCTTCGCTTCTCGTTAGAAGCTCGGTTGGTAGCTTCTGGAAACAACCGAAGCAGAAACCGTTCTCGACCGGAGCGATGGCTTGCTTGTATCGCTTCCGCAGGCGTTCATAGATTTGAGCCATATCTGGTGGCAATTTTCTGAGCAGATCTTCACGTGTCCGCAGTAACGCGCGTTGTTCTTGGCTATTGACTTTGAAGCCGATTTTTTTATACACAGGTGC
>DAOVBK010000083.1 GCA_030670605.1 Candidatus Stahliibacteriota bacterium | reverse complement strand
TGTCAAACATGCCTTTGCTGCATGCGTGTGCCAGACCATAATCTTCTAAAACGGGGAGCATGAGGCCAGAATAACCACACGTTTTCACCGCGAGCGACTTCAGAACCCTGGTTATCATAGCTGCGATGCTGAGCGTACCCGGTGCACCAAACGCACCAAGACCGAGTTGTTCAAAGGCCTTTACAAGACTTTCTCGCTTTTTAACACTTGGCGCCGGAGAAACATCAATACCGTGAAAATCGATCTGTTCAGCACGCGCGAGCTTTTTCGCAATCCTTTCGATTTTCTTTGTTTCGTGTTCAAAGACACGTTTCAGTACTTTTCCAGCATCAATGAGATTGTTGGCGCGTCTGAATGCTTCAACAATGAGATCACTGCATTCAAGGGCAAGAGAAAAACAGGTATTTCCCCGGTGATAGCTTGCCGGGAAAAAAGGAATATCAGGCGGACAACACGCGATTGCTGCAAAACGGAAATTGCCGTAACCTTGTTGTGTTTTCCTGGCAATTGTCTTGATTGCCTGTGCCGCACCATTCACGGCTTTGGTGTTCAAGCCCTTGCTGTCGGCAATATCAATAGCAGTGGAAATACGATCCGTGACTGCAATAATGTGTGGAATCATTTGAGTCGCCGGCACGCTCCGCACACAGCCGATACTCACAAAATCAATACCGAATTGCCTGGTAGTCCATTCAATCTCTTTGATCTTGAGAATGATCTGTTTTTGTGATAATCCACTGCAGTATTGCGGCCAGGGCTGCGTGGTCATCCGCAGCGTCTGTACGGTGAAACCTTGTTCTTGGAAGGCTTTCTTCGCCCGTTTGTTGAACTGTGCAACTTTCTTGATCCGTACAGCACTGCCTGCCCGGAACAAATTAATGCCGGTTGTTATCGCCCGTATGTTCATAATTGATTAGATTACCAATGATCCGACTATCATAGTGCCGAATAATGACGCTGTCAAGATGGCATATGGCTGATGGCACATAGCATATAGCCCGTTACCGATGTCTTTTGCCAAAGCATAATCATACTTCTCCACTCGCTTCCGCTCGGTCGAAGAATAACCTCGTATACTGTTCGAGTGACCCCGCCTCTTGGTAAGGGGCGGGGGAATCGAGAACTACCTTAATCTGACTATTAGACTATCGGACAATTAGACGTTCGGACTCATGCGAATTCAGTCGAACTCCTCAAACGGAGTCCCGTCACAGAGCGACAAGCTCGATCCTTACAGCGGTCAGTGGGGTCAGACCCGACACGCAATTTGTCCCGCTGCCCATTAGGAAATGCTTGTGATTTTCTTGGTTCACGGGTCTGACCCCACTTCCATAATTCACCTTCACCCCTACCCTCTCTCTGCAAGGGAGAGGGAATTATTGTTGAAGCCTAAGGCCTAACTCAGTTGACAGGTGCGCGGTTATAGATATAATTGACCATGGATTGCAAGCAAAAGGACAATATGAAACACTGTAATTGCTCATATGAACCCTGTTCGAAAAAAGGGCTTTGCTGCGAATGTCTGCAGTATCATCTGCGCATGAATGAACTTCCTGCATGCTGTTTCCCTGATGATGTTGAAAAGACCTATGACCGGTCTTTTAGCCGTTTTGCGAAAATACATAGGTAAAAAGAACATGGAGCTCATTTCCGAGATTTCAAAACCAGGAAGAAAGGGCTATTCACTCCCGGCACATGATGTACCAAAGGTCGAGATTTCCATGGAATTTCGGCGCAAAACCGCTGCCGCACTACCCGAGATAAGCGAACCACAAATTATGCGTCACTTTGTTAATCTCTCAGCACTGAACCACCACATTGACAAAGATTTCTATCCACTTGGTTCATGTACGATGAAGTATAATCCGAAAATCAATGAAGAAGCTGCTCGTATCCCCGGTTTTGCACACATACACCCGTTTCAGCCCGAGGAGACGGTGCAAGGCGCTCTTCAGCTCATGTATGAGTGCGGCGAAAGCTTGAGAAAAATCGTCAATCTCGATGCGATCACATTACAGCCAGCAGCTGGCGCGCAGGGAGAATTCACTGCAATCAGCATGTTCCGTGCGCATTTTAATAAGAAGAGCGAGTCCCGAACGTATATCCTTGTTCCTGACTCGGCGCACGGCACAAACCCAGCGAGCGTGAATTTTTCCGGGTTCAAACCACTAACACTCCCCTCTAATGAACACGGTCTTGTTAATGTCGATAAACTTAAAGAACTGATGACTTATGATGTTGCGGGTCTCATGCTCACTAACCCGAACACGCTCGGTCTTTTCGAGAAAAATGTTAAACTGATCAACGATATTGTTCATGCCAAAGGCGGACTGATATACCTTGACGGTGCAAACATGAACGCACTGCTGGGTATTTCCCAACCTGGAATGCTCGGGTTCGATGCTGTCCACTTCAATCTTCACAAGACATTCTCTACGCCGCATGGGGGCGGTGGTCCAGGTGCCGGACCGGTTGCCGTAACCAAGACACTCGCGCCCTTTTTGCCAGTGCCGATCATCGTAAAGGAAGAAAAGTATAAATTGAAGTATGATATGCCTGATTCAATTGGTAAGGTGCAGAGCTTTTACGGCAATTTTCTCGTTATCGTACGCGCGTACACATTCTTACGGATGGTTGGTGAACAAGGACTGAGTCAAATTTCCAAATCTGCGATTCTCAATGCGAACTACATCATTCAGTCATTGAAAGACGATTATTTTTTGCAGTATCCAGGCTTCTGCATGCATGAAGGTGTCCTCTCGTGCAAAAGGCTGAAAAATATCGGTATTCGGACACTCGATGTTGCGAAAAGACTGCTCGACTTTGGAATGCATGCACCAACCGTATATTTCCCACTCATTGTCAGTGAAGCCCTGATGATTGAACCAACTGATAGTGAATCTAAAGAAACGCTCGATCGCTTCATCACTGTAATGAAGCGCATCCGGAAAGAGGCTGATGAAAATCCCGATATTCTCAAAACAGCACCGCACAACACACCAGTGAGAAGAATGGATGAAGTGAAAGCCATAAAAGAGTTAAAACTTACATGGAACCAGTAGAATTTGAAGTCACCGAGGAACGTAAGAAATTCCTCATCAACAGGATTGCCCAGAAGGTGATTGACTACCGCTTGTCTCCAGTGGCGATCGTCTTCCTCGAATCATCAAAACCGATTTCCTTTCTTGGCAATCAGTTCTTGATTTTTATGCAACCATTTTACCGTGCACTGTTTTCGTATCGAGAATATGAAGAAGTCACTGCAATGTTGGAAGACAGAAATAATATTGAGTTATTAATCCGTGAAATTGAGCGTCTTGAGGAGGAGAGGCATGAACCAAAAAAACCCGACAAGAATTCTCGCCACTGATTGTGGCAGTACAACGACCAAGGCAATACTAATTGAAAAAAGAGGTGATGAGTACCGCCTCGCAGTGCGCGGTGAGGCGCCCACAACGGTTGAGGCGCCGTATGAGGACGTAACAAAGGGTGTTCTCAATGCCGTGCGCGAAGTCGAAGAACTATCAAATACTACATTGCTCAAAGGTGAGGACGTAATCAAGGGCGTCAAAGATAACGAAGGTGTCGACTTTTATGTCTCCACATCGTCTGCCGGTGGTGGACTGCAGATGATGGTCGCTGGTGTGGTTCTCACAATGACCGCAGAAAGTGCAGCACGTGCCGCCCTCGGTGCGGGCGCAATTGTCATGGATGTTATTGCCTCGAATGATGGAAGATTACCCCATCAGAAAATAGAACGGATCCGAAATCTGAGGCCTGATATGATTCTTTTGTCCGGTGGTATTGATGGTGGTACCATTTCACACGTTGTCGAGCTCGCAGAACTCATCAAGGCAGCAGACCCGAAGCCACGCTTTGGCACTGGATACGAGCTACCTGTTATATACGCGGGCAACAAAGACGCCCGGGATGTTATCCTCAAGACACTCAAGGAAAACAGTGCCCTCGTCGTCGTTGAAAATCTCCGGCCCGTGCTTGAACGGGAAAATCTTGAGCCGGCCCGCCACAAGATCCATGATCAGTTCATGGAACATGTTATGGCGCACGCACCTGGCTACCAGAATCTCATGGCAAAAACCGATGTCCCGATCATGCCAACACCCGGTGCCGTTGGCCTCCTCGTTGAGACGGTTGCCAAGAAAGAAAAGATTGCTGCGGTTGGTGTTGATATTGGCGGTGCAACGACTGATGTCTTTTCTGTTTTTCAAGAAATCTTCAACCGAACAGTGAGTGCTAACCTTGGCATGTCATATTCAATCAGCAATGTTCTTGCCGAGGCCGGCATTGAGAATATAATGCGCTGGCTGCCCATAGAGATAAAAGAAAAGAGCCTGCGCAACAGGATACGGAATAAAATGATCCGGCCGACAACGATTCCGAGCGCATTGGAAGACCTCAAGATTGAACAGTCAATAGCGCGCGAGGCTCTGAGACTTGCGTTTAAACAACATAAGTCAATGGCAGTTGGGCTCAAAGGTGTGCAACAGGAACGGACGATTTCTGATGCGTTTGCACAGACCATGACTGGCGAAAGTCTCATAGATCTTATGACGCTCAATCTCATTATTGGTTCAGGCGGCGCACTCTCACACGCACCGCGACGTAATCAAGCAGCATTAATGATGATCGATGCGTTTCTTCCTGAGGGTATCACACGCCTCGCCGTTGATTCAATATTCATGATGCCACATCTCGGCGTGCTCTCAACAGTACATGAACAATCAGCAACCGAGGTTTTCAACAAAGATTGTCTCATTCCACTTGGCGTGTGTATTGCACCGGTTGGCGAAGGTAAGGAGGGTGCTAACGTCCTGAAACTGAGCATCGAATATGAGAACAAAAAGAAAGAAGACATATCAATGAGGTACCGGGAGATCAAACTGCTTCCGCTCAAGCACGGTGAAACCGCGAAACTCACGCTTCATCCTGCAAAGGGTTTTGACCTTGGCGAAGGTAAAGGAAAGGTAGTGAATACAACAGTACACGGCGGCACCGTCGGTCTTGTCATTGACTGTCGCGGCAGACCGTTCCGGCTCCCGGATAACAAAGACAAGCGAATGGAACTTCTCAACACATGGTTCGATGCAATGAACCTTTATCCAGAAGGCTAATAGCCAATGGCTAATAGCGAATAGCAAAGAAAGGATGGAAGTATGGCTTTACCAAAACGCAGGCAGTCACATGCGAGAACAAACAAAAGACGCTCGCAGTACAAAACAAAAGCGCGTAGCTTTGTAGAATGCCCAAAATGTCATAGTCCGAAACTGCCTCACCGGGTGTGTCCGAACTGCGGCAACTATAAAGACAAAATAGTAGCACCACCGAAGAAGAAGGAAGAGAAATCTTGAGAATCGGTTTTGACCTCATGGGGTCAGATGCAGCGCCGAGCAATGAACTCGAGACATTGAAACTGGTGCTTGAAGACCCTATTTCCGATCTGGTTGTCTGTGGACGGGGCGACTATGAACAGGAGGTCGCAGACCTCGGCTATGAGTTTCAGCTTGCTGACGAGGTCATTGGCATGCATGAAATACCCTCAGTCGCTATCCGCAAGAAAAAGAAATCATCAATCGGCGTTCTCATGAATCTGCTGAAGGGAAAACAGGTGGACGCCATTGTCAGCGCTGGGAACACTGGTGCCATCCTCGGTTTTGGCATGATCGCACTCGGAAAAATCGGTGACCTCTCACGCCCAGGACTTGCTATTACGTTTCCGGCTGAAACAGGCTACTCGATCATTCTCGATGTTGGCGCGAATATCAGTCCGAAATCTATTGATTACTACAACTACGGTATCATGGGTGCAGTCCTCGCAGAGGCCGTGATGGCCAAGAAAAATCCGCGTGTTGCAATACTTAATATCGGTAGCGAGAGTGTAAAAGGTGACGAGGCAAAACAAAGGGCCTACCAGATGTTGGAAACCAGTTCACTGAATTTCATCGGCAACATCGAAGGTAACCATATCATGAAAGGGTTTGCCGACGTCATCGTCTGTGACGGGTTTACCGGCAATGTCCTGGTCAAGTTCTCTGAGGGCATGATCGATACGGTGTGGAGCATGTTAAGAGAAGAGGTTGATGCGATAGCGCGCAGGAAGTTCGGTCAGTTCCTTGTCAGACCGGCAGTCAAAAGCCTGAAGGCACGTTTCAACTACGAAGAATACGGTGGTGGCATTCTTCTCGGCGTTGAAGGGGTTGTTGTTGTTTGCCATGGACGCTCATCGCCAACCGCGCTCAAGAATGCAATCAAATTCGCCGCAACATGTGTTGAATATGATATTGTAGAAAAAACAAAAAAGAAATTGAAAAAATGAATGCGTATCTTGCTGGTATTGGTAGTTTTGTACCGGATAAAGTACTCACGAATTTCGATTTTGAGAAGATGGTTGATACCTCAGATGAGTGGATTCGAACTCGAACCGGCATGCGAGAAAGGAGAATGTCAGCAGACGATGTTCCGACAAGTGATCTGGCAGTCAGAGCGGCTCAGCGTGCGCTTAAGGATGCACACACAGATGTCAAAGATGTTAAGGCAATCATCGTCGCAACCGCTACCGGGGACATGGCTTTTCCCTCGACGGCGTGTCTTGTGCAACACAAACTCGGTGCTCCGCGTATTATGTCCTTTGATATCGGTGCCGGTTGTACAGGTTTTCTGTATGCACTTGCTATTGTCGATTCATTTATTAAGAATGGCTACGACAACATACTCGTCATTGGCGCCGAAGAATTGACCAAGATAACTGATTATACTGACCGCTCAACATGCGTTCTATTTGGTGATGCTGCTGGTGCCGCACTTTTCAGGAGAACACAAGAAAACAAAGGTATTCTGTCTTCATATTTCACCGCTGATGGTACATACGGTGAACTCTTGCTGCAACCAGCCGGCGGTACACGCATGCCTGCGTCCA
>DAOVBK010000203.1 GCA_030670605.1 Candidatus Stahliibacteriota bacterium | reverse complement strand
TCGACTGCCTGCCGGATATGACCTGAACGCAAAAACGCATAGCCGAGCTCAAAGGTGACATCATGTTTTTCTTCTTCAGGAACAAGCTCAAGCAACGGTGTGCCGACATCGACGACGTCTGCCCACCGGGATGATTTCTTGAGACATACCAACTGATTCTGTAACGCATCTACTCGCAAAGAATCATCCTCACTCGCCAATCCATAGTAATACGCTGCGCTGTCAAATTCCTGTTGTGTGTAGTACAATGTCGCAATTTTGAAAAGCGCATGATAATAATCCTCACTATTCGGTGCGACCTTTCTATAATACTGAAACCGCGCCATAGCGGTATCAACCTTACCCTGTAGGAAAGGAACCAGTGCCCAATTGTAGTACAGCCGTGATGGCAGACGAACATTTGTGCCCGTAATAATCGAATCATAGAACATGCGTGCTTTGCTATATTTCTTGTTCTCGACAAGATATTCACAATAGTGATTTGCCAGTGTGTAGGGTTTCTCAATCGAGTATTGACTGGCGAGTGCAACTCCGTCATCGTACTGCCCATTGCGAGCGAGGCTGTAGGCATACAACTCAACAAGATGCGTGTCACCCTCAACAGTTTCGAATCCGTGTGTAAGGATATCTGCATAACGCCCCTCACTAAAATCGAGCTTGATCAATTCTCGTGCGGCACGGTGCACGAGTGCAGAATCCCTGCTCTTGTCTATGACCTCCCTGTATAAATAGTCTGATTCCCGCTGCAGATGTTTGAACGAGTTTGCCAAAATGTATAACCATTCAGGAGTCCGAACGCGTGACAAAACGATATCCCGAGCAGCATGGATATAAGAACCAGATTGATAGAACTGAAGTGCTCTCACCATCCGCGCATATTTATTGGTATTGTGATAATGAATATAAGGCTCAATCACCTCACGTGCTTCAGCATATCGTCCATTCCTGATTAACATATCTGCGTATGTTGAATCCACGATGTAGTTTCTCATTTCTTTATGTGCTCTACTTATGTGGATCATTGCCAGCGAATCGACGAGCACAGAATCAATATTGATCAGCTCAGGTGGTCCACGTGACACTGTATCTTGCATCACGTACAAAGCAAGGAGAGAAGATTCTGCCTCATCCAGAGGTGATTCAAGAACATCGAGCTGCCCTGTCTCCAACGCACGCAGCAATCGTGCCTTGTTCCTGAATCTCTCCACCTTATCCAGACGGTCAACAGTACGTGTAAAGCTCTTTTTGTCGAACAACCTGCTGATCCGGGCATACCGAAAAAGAAGCTCCTCTTCTACACTACCGCGCACCACGCTTCCGAAGACTTCAAATGCGTCAATCGTGTCCCCCTGTTCAAGATAGAACTCCATGAGATAGATCTTCCCCTTGGCACCAGGGATGCTTGAATACAATGTTTTCTTTTCTGTTGCATCATCAATAATGCTCGCGCGCATGATCTTGATCGTGTCGGTCTGAGGGTAGAATAACAACAGAGAATCAGCTAATACCAGTTCCTGCTGGCCAAGCAATCCAAGAACGATTTCTTGAATGATGCTCTGGTCGGTAACCAAATAGCTGTACTCTTTCACATACTCGGCACTGACCGCAAATGCACGTTTTTGATTCAGGTGCTGTATGAGTATGTCGAAAACCTCTATGCTCCGCTTGTCATGCGTATAGTCACTGATGAACTGAGTGGCTGAAGACAAAAATCGTGGGAAATCTTCTTTCGCGTCAGCAATCCTCACCAGATAGTACAGAATATCTGAACGATACTCGCTGTGAGCACCCTCTGCGAGAACAGCTTCAAAATACGCCTCAGCTATACTATAGTGTCCATCATTGAACGCCTGTTGTCCGCGTGTGAAATCGGCCATTTCCTGTGTGCACAGCAGATATACTAACAATACAACATGCATACTATACCACGCTTTTCAGGATTGCTTCAAATTTGTCTGCCGATGCGTCCCATGAAAAATTCTGAGCCCACGTTTGTGCTTCCGATGAAAAACGCTTCCACTTACCATCATCATCAAGCAGGTCTGTGATACGTGCCTGCAGTACTCTGATATCACCATAGGCGTAGTGATAGCCAGTCTTACCATCGAGCACAGCCTCGCGCAATCCTGGCGAATCTGCACAGATCACTGGCGTGGCACACGATTGTGCTTCGATTGCCGTCAGTCCCCAGCCTTCTTTTACCGATGGTTGCACGACAACACGCGCCTGTGAATAGACCGTGAACTTCTCATTTTCACTGACAAACCCGGCAAAGGTAATGCGCGCTTTGAGTTCATCTGCCATTCTCATGAGACCCTCACGTGCATCGCCGTCACCAACAACAATTGCCTTGACGTCCCTTTCTTTCTGAATTGCTGCAACAACCTCGACAAAGTGTTCTATTGATTTGTACTTTTTCACCCGGCCAACGAATGCAATGAGATTCTTCTGGCGGGAAACCTGGAGACTCTCAGACCGTACCGGAATTCCATTATGGACAATATGGATATGTCCCTGAATGCCCATGTCATGCAGGTCATCAGCAGTGCTCTGTGATACAGCAACAAAGGTGGCATGTCTGTAAAAAAAGGGGATAATCCGCTCTGCAACAAAAACGTAGGTGGCAAACAGAGGATTCGTCTCCCGATAAATTGTAGAACGAAAAAGATGATGAACGAATCCAACCACCGGCATCCGCGTGAAAGCCTGAGAATAGAATGGAATCTTGTTCAAATCATCGACAATCACATCGATTGTATTGTGGCGCAACAATCCACGCATACTAGCAGGCACATAGAAATTGAAACTATTGCGCTTCCCGATGCGGTAGATCTCAAGTCCATCAAGCACATCATGCCGTTTCTGCCCGGGCGCACGGCTGCACAAAAGAATGACGCGATGTCCTTTCTTGACGAGCCGTGAGAAGATCTCACGTAGATTAAGCTCTGCTCCACCACCATTGGGATTCTCCCAATCCTGCCAGTTGATAACCAAAATAGTCATTTTGGCAAGTAAAAAGTCAAAAGGCAAAAGGAAAAGGTGAAAAGCAAATGGGAAATCGTGAATGGTGAATAGGAGGTGCTTCTGTTTTCCTCTGTGCCATCTGTGTTTCCTGTTTATTTCTGTGCATTCTGTGTCTGTGTAATCTGTGCCATTTTCTGTGTAATCTGTGCATTCATTCGCGTTCTATCTGCGTCTATTCGCATCTCTATATTTTCGCGCGCCAATAGTAGAGAAGACTTCCAATTGTCTTCTCAAATGCAACTGTTTGCTTCCACCCTGTTAGCTCGGCAAACTTACTGCCGTCTCCTATTAGAACTGGTATGTCAACTTTTCTTACTTTTGAAGGGTTGGTCTTCACGTCAAATGTAACCTTTGATTGCTGCGCGAAAATATCCATTGCCTGCCTGATAGTGTAACCTCTATTTGAGGAAATATTATAGATATTTCCGTGTTTACACTTCTCAATTGATAATGCGTAGGCGTTACATATGTCGTTTATATCCATGAATTCCCTCTTTACATCGATATTGCCGAGCTCGAGTTGAGGTGGTCTCTTACGTTTTTCGATTTCTGCGATCTGTGTGGCTATTGTGGGCAGCACAAAATCCTGTGACTGACCAGGTCCAGTGTGCGTAAACGGTCTCACAATAACACATTCCAAATCGTCGATAAAATGATTCTGACAGACCATCTCAGCAGCGTATTTGCTAACCGCATAGGGATTTTTCAAAACGATATCAGCAGTTTCCGAAATGTGCTCGCCTCCACCGTACACTTCACATGTCGAAACAAAAATAAACCGCA
>DAOVBK010000163.1 GCA_030670605.1 Candidatus Stahliibacteriota bacterium | reverse complement strand
AAAGGCTAAATTTTCCATCATTGCAGAATTCTGGACGTTTTTAAAAGTCCGCAAAAAATGGTGGTTGCTGCCGATTCTTATTTTCCTTTTGCTCCTGGGTGCCTTGATAGTCTTCACAGAGGGTTCTGCAATAGCACCGTTTATTTACACCTTGTTCTAGAAAATAAACGGGGTCAAATCTAGACATTCGACAATTGTGAATCCCTGCGGTAGCGCATGGATGGTTATTTCTGTCAATGGCAGTAATCAACAGGCGCCTTCTATGGCCATGACGAGGAACTGTCTACAACATATTGTCTATTATCGGAGACACCTTAGAGTGATTTTGTCTAATGTCTAGATTTGACCCCAACAGCCACGTTGGATAGTTACATAGTTGTTGTCTAGTTATCAACCAATAAACCGTCCGACCATAAAACCATTGAACCATACAACTATCCGACCATTGTACCATCCAACTGCCACTTGACTTCTGGTCAAGTGTATGTACAATGAATTCCTAAGCCAGGATAGCTCAGTTGGTAGAGCACCGGACTGAAAATCCGGGTGTCCGCAGTTCGATTCTGCGTCCTGGCATTTTCCTTTTATCTTGACATTATTAGCAATTTTAATACAATATTCCCAATGGGTCAGAGTGTTAAGGATGCAATCCTCCACAGAGTTGCGCAACCTCTTCAAAACTACAACACATCATTTGCCGCGCTTCAGGATACCGGTCGTGAAATCGAAAAGACGCTAGAAAACGACAGCAATCTGCTCGCCACAATCAACAAGAAATTCGATGACCTTGCACGGGCGGTCGATTCAGAACACAAAGGCACTTCGTTTTTCAGCGAGGAAATCAAGAAAACGAAAGACCACATTGAAAAGAGCATCAAGGAAGTCAGTGAATCTCTGGCGATTTCGGACCGTCTTGGAAAGGGTCTTCACCGTGTTGCGCAGTCATTTGACCAAATCCATGCTGATGGTATGCAACTCAGCGAAACAGTGAAGAATATCAACATGGTGGCAGATTCTGTTGAAGTTGCATCACGTAATGCTGGTATCACTGCTTTTCATGCGGGGAAGCAGGGTCGAGGATTTGAAGTTATTGCCAGAGAGATGACGAAACTCGTGAGAAGTGCACAAGAACCGATTAGAGTCATACCCGAGGTTGCGCAAGGCGTGATTCAGGGTACCGTGGAGCTCGGTCATTCTCTTCTGACAATCAGCAATTTCGTGAAGGGTTTGAGTGATATCGAAAACAGGTTTTCCGAAATCACTGACAGTCTGCTAACGCTCATACCGAATGTTGAGCTTGGCATCAAAGCAGTGAGCGAGAGCGTTGAGTCGCAGAAGGTACAGCACCGGTTGTTGCTTGAGGAAAACGTGAAGGCTTCACGCTGGTTGAACGATATACAAGATGTTGCGCGCACAACCGCTATTATGGAAATTTCGCTGGAGACGCTGTACCGACATGTAAGTAATCTGCGCGAAAACCTCCTGGCAGTGGATGATGAGGGGAATTTCAAGCATATGTACAATGCATTGATGATTGCGCTCAGTGATGCACGCAAGAGGTTGGACAGGATCGACCGAGAGTTTAAGGGGAGGGAGACCATGAGTATGGACGTTGAATCGTCTGAACAGTCAATTCTGCAGCTCGGATCTTCGTCAAACCAGCTCTTCCAGATCGTCAAGAAAATAGACGATGAGACGAAAACATGGCTCCAGACCAACACGCTTGCACGTCAGGTGCTCGGTGATGGTGTCAGTTTCTACAAAAGTATTGCCGGTCATCTCAGTAGTTTGAACAAGCAGTTGGTTCAACTCAGACAGAATGTTGAGAATATTGAGTCGCCATTGCGTGACCTTGAAAAAATTACAGGACGTTCAAAGGTTCTTGGTCTGTACGCTGGCATTGAAAGCGCTCGTGGTGGTGACTATGCCGGGTCACTGACAGTGGTCACACAAGAAATCAAGGAACTGTCAGAGGAGACAGCGACCTTCGTGGACAAACTGAATGAATTGAAGACTGATATGTTTGACAGTTTCGCCCATTTGTCCGCACATTTGATGCATAGCATGAGTGATGTTGAACAGGGCCTGTCCTCATTGCAGTCTGCCATCGAGATTCTCACCGAAAATGAGAAGATACTCGAACGGCTCGATGCATACAGTCAGGAAATGATTGATTCGACTGAAACAATGACCAAGCACTGTGATGAATTGACAGACTACTTTCAACAACTCAGCAAAGACTATGAGCGCATTGACCACAATTTCAACAGGTATGCACAGACCGTAAAGACGAGCGCTCATACTTCACAGGAGATCCTTAATATCATCAACCAGTATCATAAAGACATTTCATTGCTAACCAAAAAACCGTCGACCGTTGTGTTCCGGCAATCGGTTGAACCGATCGATCTTGATCCCGCGAATAAGACCGATGCGCGGAGCCATGAGGTCATTGAACAGATATTCACTGGTCTGGTGACGTTTGACAGTTCAAATCACCTTATCCCGGGTATCGCTGAATCGTTTTCAGTTTCTAACGATGGTCTGTCGTGGGATTTCGTAATAAAAAAGAATGCCCGTTTTCACAATGGTGATACAGTGACAGCACACGATGTTGTCGCATCGATACGCAGGGTCAAGAATGGTGCAAACGCGAATTTCATTGATTATGTAGATGATGTTACCGCCGTTGATGACCATCATGTACGGTTTACGCTAGAATTCCTCTATCTGCCGTTCCTGGCAAATCTGGCCTGCGGCGTGTGTGATATAACACCGAAGAATTTCTCTCCCGAGCATCCGATTGGTGCGGGTCCGTATCGTCTTGTTCACTGGGATAAGAACAATGAGATCGTTCTTGAAGCGTTTGATGATTTCTGTGATGGGCGTCCAGCGATTGACAGGATCATTATCAAGATTGTGGTGGACAACAGAGAGGCTGTTGAGCGCTACAAGCGTGGTGAGATTGCGCTCATGCAGCTCACACCTGATACGGTAAAAGATATAGACCGCGACCAGGTTATTACTGGCCCAGGTCTGGCGACACAGTATGTGGGCATTAATGTGGCATTCGATACTCCTTTCAAGGATCAGAGAGTCCGTCAAGCCGTTAACTACATAATCGACAAGATTGACTATGTACATATAGCAATGGAGGGACAGGCAGTACCAGCGTATGGGATATTCCCGCCAGGCATGGAGGTTTTCAACAAGAACCTCGTTGGCTATCGCTACAACCCTGAGCGGGCTCGTGCACTCATGGCAGAAGCAGGTTACCGGCATGGCCTCGATGGTACGTTTTCATTGGATATCAGGGATAGTGAGGTTGCTATTGTACGTGCAGAATACATAAAACGGTGTTTGGAGCGGCTCGGCATCGCGGTCGAACTACATCCAATGTCCTGGAAGGATTTCTTGGAAAAGGGGTATCGCGGCGAGAGTCTGTTCTCAATGAAAGGATGGGTATCGGATAATGGTGATCCCGATAACTTTTTGTATCCTCTTTTTCATTCCAAGAGTTTTGGTCGGGCCGGTAATACATCATTCTACCGTAGGGATGAGGTTGATGATTTGATCGAACGAGCTCGCGCAGAAAGAAATAGCAAGAAACGCAATAGCATGTATCAGCATGTTGAGGAGCTCATCGTTGATGACGCTCCGTGGATATTTCTCTGTCATGGTCTTGATTCGTATGCAGTCGCTAAGAATATTCACGGTTTTAAAATAGATCCCTTTGGTATTGTTAGATTTCGTTACTTGTGGAGTTCATGATGGATGCACTGATTGTTTTTAGAATAGGATCGGAACACATTGGTGTCGATATCAACAAGGTGCGCGAAGTAGCAGAAGCACAGGTCCCTGTTGCCGTTCCGCAATCACCTGACTTTGTGAAAGGTTTGGTCAACATCCGTGGTGAGGTTATTCCTGTTATTTCGCTGCGGAGACGCATGCATATAGAAGGCGACGATATCGGAAACAAACTTCTCATTATTGAGGATGCAGGGAATATTGCTGGTCTTCTCGTTGATGAACTTCTCGGTACTGAAAAACTTAAAAAGAAAAAGATAAACCGCCGTGCCGATATTCTTTCGACGCGAAAAAACCGTCGGTTTTTCTTTGGTCTGTATGAAACCGGTGAGAAACCTATTCTCATTTTGGATATAACGAAGACGCTTTCAAAGGAGGAAACATGAGGGTGTTGATTGTTGATGATGCCATGTTCATGCGTCGCATGCTGAGCGATATCCTCGAGAAGGGTGGTCATACAGTCTGTGGCGAAGCATCTACGGGCAAGGAGGCTGTTGAGCGGTACCAGGAGTTGAAACCTGATCTCGTAACCATGGATATCATTATGCCTGATGTGAGTGGTATTGAAGCAGTAAAAGAGATCAAGAAAATAGATCCGGATGCGAAGATTCTTATGGTATCTGCAAT
>DAOVBK010000067.1 GCA_030670605.1 Candidatus Stahliibacteriota bacterium | reverse complement strand
AGGAAGAGCGCTCCAATCGCGATAACAAGGAGGATGATCGGAATGATAAACGATTCCATGCAAAAGTGTATACAGAATAGTTTTTTTGTCAACGATTGGTCATCGGGGTCAGGTATGCCTTCGTAAGAAACTATGGCAAGCACACCCTGGTAGTCGCTCGATTTATCGAGCAGCGTCTGATGAATCAGACCGCTACACCGGGCAGGCACATACCCCCGTAGCCGCTCGATTCATCGAGCACTGTCTGATAAATCAGACCGCTTCTGGTAACAATGTCCTGGTGCATCAACTGGGGTTGCTTGACCTGCACTGGTATCTAAATATACTCACTATTAGAAGGAAAAAGATAGTACATGTCTCTCAACATAGGTAGTAGTGATGATGATAATAGCGGATCGAATCTCACCGAGCTGCACGTAACGGCAAGGAGGTAATTATGACAGCCGTAGTACTATTTGTTGTTTCTGCCGTATTATGGCAGGAGCAATTCATCGATGGTGTGTCTTCGATGAACCAATTGTATGACTACACCGTTGATATTGCCCATGAAGGAGAAACAGTTGTCCTGCGGGCATATCCGCAGGCACAAGGATTTGCCTCAGCGTGGTTCTTTATTGATTACCAGAACCCATTTCCTGATGATGCTATCTTGAGATTGACAATGAAGGTCACTGAGAACAGAGCACGACTACGGTTCTTCTGTCTCAGACACGGACATTCAGTATATTACGCGGGCGAGACGAACATCGCGGCTAATGAACACTGGCAAAATGTTGATATCTTGTTGCAGGACGCACAACCGTTTTACAGCAGCAATTTCCCTGCTTCTTTGACGCCGGGCAACGAACCTGTTCTGTTTCTTTTTATTGAGAATGAAGAGCCCAGTGCATTCCATGTTGAGATTGATGATATTTCAGTCATCGAACAGATGGAGGAAAAATGAAGAAGGCTATCATGATGGTACTCACATTCGCCCTCTTTCTCTTCGGCGATGCGCCGTGGTTCCCCAATGTTCGGGTAAGCACGGACGTTGGCTGGGACAATCTGAATCAAGGTGAATCATGCTTTGCATTGTACGGAGATACCATCGTTTCCGTGTGCAATACTGCAGAGCGGGCAACAGTGCCGATAGCACCGTATGCGTACTCATTCGATGCTGGCCAGACCTTTACGCAGATTCCCTTCTCTGATTTTTCGACCGGTATTACCTGGCACACAGACCCGGTTATTGGCGTTGATGATTCTGGACATGTGCACATGCTCATTCAGTATTCTGCAGAGTTCATGAATCACTATTTTTCGCGCGATGGTGGCCAGACGTGGGAGGATACGACCCGGGTGCACACCTATCTTGGCGTAGACAAACCCTGGATGGTGGTCCATAACAATGAAATCTATATTGTCTGGCAGCAGTTCGCCGGACAGACCGGAATCTGGTTATCCACGTCAACTGACTATGGCAAAACATTCACTGATGCACGCTTCTGGACGAGGACGGGTTTAACAGCGCTGTGTATGGATGAAAACGAGAATTTGCATCTTGCTCTTATATCTGGTAATGGTAATTTCTACTACCGTAAGTCAACCGACAAAGGAGTAACATGGTCAAACGAGATACTGCTCTCTAACTGGTATTATTACGCGAGCTACGGTGATCGAGCACCGATAAATTCGATCACAGCACGGGGCAATGTTGTTTTCGCTACCTGGGTGGATACACGCAATGGCGACTGGGACATCATGGGCATCCGCTCAACTGACAGTGGTACGACCTGGGATTCCCGCTTTGTTGTCAATGATAGTACGAGCGGTGGACAGTGCAAGGGCTGGGCTCACTTCGATGCGTATGGGGGACTGCACGTCACGTATTATCACACACCTGACTGGCCGACCAATGCAGCGAGTCCTTTTTCGTTCCGCTATCAATATTCAGCTGATAGCGGTCTCTCGTTCGAGCCGAGTATGCGTGTATCAGATACTGCTTCGGTGAGTCATGCTGATTTCATGGGGGAATATCACATATGCGTGAGTGACAGTGACTATCTGTATGCAATCTGGACTGATGGACGCAATGGCGATGACAATGACCTGTATTTTAGCAAGGCACTACTTGGTGATTTGAAAACGGTTGAACATACACATGCTAAACCACAGCCACACTATTTGATGAGTGTGCCTTCAGTGTGGACCGGCAATGTTGTCCTAAAGGTTGCACAACACAGTGAGCCACTTGAGATAACAATGTATGATTGCGCTGGCCGGTTCGTAAAACACCTGTATCACGGTGTTATCATGCAATCCGCAGAAATTGTGCTGGCGAGTAGTACGTTCCCCTCTGGTGTACTGTTCATCCGGCTCAGTTCGCAGCATCATACAGAGGTACAAAAAGTTGTGAATCTGAAAAGGTAGTTCAGGCAGGATATTTCTTAAGAGCTTGCTTTTTGTTGAATTCTGTGTATGATAGACTATGAGCACAGTGTATTTCCTTGATTTGAGAAAAAAGTATAAGACGAATGTTCTCGTACGTTTCAGAAAACTCATTGATACAGCCGGCGGTTTGAAGATTCTGAAGAAGAATACATCGTGTGCCATCAAAACACATTTTGGAGAAGACGGCAATGTCAATTTTGTTAGTCCCCTGTATATTCGCTATCTTACCGATTTGATAAAAGAATCGGACAGCAGACCGTTCCTGACCGACACGACAACGCTCTATTCGGGCCGTCGTTTTCGTGGTGAGTCACACCTGGAACTCGCTAAGGACCACGGGTTTGATTTCGTGCCTGTCGTGATTGCTGATGGTGTGTACGGAGACGAATTCGTGAAGGTGAATACATCGAAGGTTGCGCGTCTGTTTGCAACGATCGACCGATTTGTGTGCGTTTCTCATTTCAAAGGTCATCTGACCTGCGGTTTTGGTGGTGCACTCAAGAATGTCGGCATGGGTTGTTCGTCTAAAGGTGGCAAACTTGACATGCATTCACTTTCCAAACCGGAGATCGATCAGGAGACCTGCACGCAATGCTTGCAGTGTTACGGATACTGTGCATACGAAGCGATCAAAAAAAACAAGCAGGGCGTTACAATCGATCGTATGCTGTGTACTGGTTGCTGCGGGTGTATGTCGATCTGTCCTGAACATGCGATTAAATTCTCATGGGATGTGGCATCGACTGATACACAAAAGGGAATCGCACAGTGCACTGCAGATATCATTAAGGGTAAGGATGTATTCTACATTAATTTCCTGATCAATATTACACCGAACTGTGATTGTTTTCCCACGAATGAACCCACGATTGCACCTGATGTTGGTATACTCTGTTCATTTGACCCTGTTGCAATTGACCAGGCGTGCTATGATATGGTGAAAGACGCGATCGATCAGCTGCATCCTGAGATTGATCCGCACGAGCAGTTAGCATTTGCTCAAGAATTCGGTGCAGGAAAGAGAGAATATGAAATCAAAATTGTATCCGCTTAGAAAAACAGTAAAACGTCTAGAAACACTTGTTGATACCTCGCTGATATTTTCCTCAATTCTTGATCTCGAGGAGCTTCTCAATACTGTTCTTCGCAAGGCAGAAGAGGTCATGCAGGCAGAAGCGTCATCCGTGTTCTTGATCGACGAGAAGACGAACGAACTGTATTTTATTACAGCGCGCGGGGAAAAAGGAAAAGAGGCAAAAGAGATCCGGGTGCCCATGGGCAAAGGTATTGTCGGCTGGGTAGCAGAACGTGGTTATTCCCTGCTCGTTCCTGATGTCAAGAAAGACAAGCGATGGTTCAAGGGTGTCGACAAAAAAACGAAATTCGTGACCCGTTCAATCATGGCTGTGCCATTGATTGCAAAAGGTCGTATCATCGGTGTCGCGGAAGTATTGAACAAAAAAGGGAAGAGGAAGTTTGATAAGACTGACCTTGAGCTTTTCGAGGCACTCGGTAATCAAATCGCTATCGCAATAGAAAATGCGTCACTGTACAGGCAACTCGACGAGTTATTTCTTTCATCGATAAGGGCAATAGTTGAGGCAGTGGATGCAAAGGACCCGTACACACGCGGTCATTCAGGGCGGGTTGAGGAGTATTCTCTCATGATTGGTGAAGCACTTAATTTGGAGCGGGATGAACTCAAAGACCTTTCTGTTTCGGCGATCTTACATGATGTCGGTAAGATAGGCGTTCCTGATAAGATACTCGGCAAGCCCGGAAGATTGAATGAAGCGGAATTTGAGTACATGAAACGGCATCCAGAATTTGGAGCAGCGATTATCGAGCCAATCGCCCGACTCAGGGATTTGTCGCCGAATATTCTTCATCATCACGAACAATATGATGGTCATGGGTACCCAGAAGGACTGAGCTCCGAGAAAATACCGTTGTATGCGCGCATCATTGGCATCGCAGATTCATTTGATGCAATCACAACTGATAGACCCTACCGCAAGCGCAGCAGCATGGGGAAGGCACTGACTGAGGTGGAACGTGGTAGCGGTTCACAGTTTGACCCCAAACTGGTCAGAGCATTTGTTAAAGTATTCAGACAACAAAAGCTGACGAAAGCTAAGAAATAACTTCACTAAAATCACATTGCGGGCTATTTTGACGGATATTAGGGTATTATATTAATGTATTTTAGAGGTTGTCGTCCACGCAGGATTGCTCGCTACGGAGCACCTCTGGATACGGCTCGAAGAATGTTTGGTGATTCAGAGAGGTTTCTTCGAACCGAATAATCCATGCCCGTAGTATACTGAGCACGGTGCTCACGGGAGTTTTTCCTGCGCTATACTTCTTGAGCGATTCAAGGAAGAATACTTTTTCCCCATGCGTAAGGTCTTTGGAAAAATGCCCGAGTGAGTGCATGAGTACATTAATATCTGACGTGCAAAGGGGTGGTTTGCTAAGAGCTCTGTAGAGATGCTCTCTGTAGTGCGCAAGCACATCATTGATTGGCTGGTTCTTTTTGTCCGCCACGATTTGCCCGAGTATTTTGAGTTCTTTCTGATTGTAAGCCATCAGCAGGAACTTGTTTGCTGTGTGAAACTCCACGAGTTCACGTATAGATTTACGTCTGCTCATGGCGCGAAATCGTGCAAATGCAAATAGACGGGTGAGAAAATGTTCTCGAATACAGAAGTTCCTGATTCTTCCTTCGTCTTCAACTGGATGTTTGGGAAAACGTGCCAAGACTGCAGATCCAAAAAACCCTGCACCTTTACCAATTGACGCACTTTTTTCCATTTTTGCATAGATTTTCGCATCTTTTATCCCGCATGATGGTGAGCGTGACTTGAGGAGAAAACCGTCGACCTTGGGTATCTGTCCGAGAAATGTTTCACAGAAGTTATTCATTGCCGATGTGACATCCTTGCCAGTGAGCGGCTGGACAAATTTCCTTTCGTCCTTGTGCGCGACGATTCGCACCGGGTCGCGCGGCACACCGAGTCCGATTTCGACCTCCGGACAAACAGTAATATAGTCAACATGTGGTTTCAATTTTTCAACGAAGTCATCATAGATCGTGACACCGTTGTACCGACATTGTGCAAAGCCAAGGCATTTACTAATATAGACGATGGGTCTTACGTGCCACATTTTCCCGAGTATAGTGAATTCTCTATAGGTGTCAACCAAAGCATAGTGTTTGACTCCGCTCAGGTTTTCCAATACTACGGTGATACACGGTTTCAGTGTTTCCAGGTCATTGCGAGCGTTAGTAAACCTGTCTCGCCTGCCCCCGAGTACGATATTACTCTTCCCCTCACTTCCTTCGGGACAAGCGAGCGGAGGCGGCGTAGCCGCCGCAGTCGAGAAATTCCTTAATGTTGGTTCTCGAGAATTTGCGTTTTTTCTGCGTGATCTGCGTTTTCACGAATACGACCTACGAGTCACGAGTACGATAGTACTCTTCGAGTAAGTCCTATCGCAGATAGGACGCATCGAGAAGTTCCTCTGTATGTCTCTGCATCACTTCCCATGGTAACGATGTTCTGGTGCATTAACTGTATGCTCTTGACAGCCCTTAATTCGCGGACTACAATAAGTAGCATAATTTATTACTGATTCACGAAGCAATGAAAATCGACATAGGCATATATTATGGTCCCATTGACCTGCTTGTCTACCTTGTGAGAAAAAAAGAGGTAGACATATTTGACATTCCGATCGCACAGATCGCTGAAGAGTATCTTGACTATATACGGAAAATCGAGCGAGATGATCTTGAGGATGCGGCAGATTTTCTGCTCATGGCGGCAATTCTTATTCGTCTCAAGGTTCGTTCGCTTTTGCCGCGGACTCCTGAGGACGAAGAGGCGGCACAGCCGATTACCCTCATGCAAATTGTCGAGGAATTCAAGCGGTACAAGGAGATTGCGCAGGCATTCGGCATCATGGAAGCAGAAAGCAGTAAGCAGTTTCCACGTATTAGCCGAGAAGAGCCGCCTCTGGAAGAAGGTGATATAACGAGCCTCATTTTGGCGTTCCGGCAACTCAAACCTCAGGAAGAAGAGAAGCTTGTTGTGAAGAGGCAGGATGTGCCGATCGGAACGATCGTTGACGAAATCAAAGGCATTCTCGAACATCAGGATGAACTGAATTTTCTAGAATTCTTACGGGAGAAGAATAATGTCACAATCGCGGTGGCGTATTTCTTTGGGATGCTTGAAATCGTCAAGATGGGCTTTGCTCGAGTGAGACAGGATACATCATTTGGTGAGATCTATCTCTACAAAGGCGCAAGCGCCTAGACTGTCGCGTGCATGGCATTCATGAATGTCGGCAGGGTAATCCAACACAACGTGTGAGAGCAGCTCGATTCTGTTTAAGGTGCTTGTGGACTGAAGTAGTGCGTGCATTGTTCAATGAATAAAACATTTCTTATTCTCCTTGATAATCTGACCGTCATGAAGAGGATGGCCTTAGCGCGAGGTCGTATTGTGATTGGCAGAGGAGATGATGTTGATTTTGTCCTCAGCAGTGGTGAGGTTTCGCGACATCATGCGGCGCTCGAGTACGATGGTAGCCGTTTTGCTCTTGTCGATCTGAAAAGCACGAACGGAACGTTCGTGAATGGCAAGAGGATCACGAAGCGAACAATCACCATTGGGGAGAGAATCAACATAGGCGACTACACCTTGGTCATTGATGACGGCAAAGGAGGCTTTTCCTATCCAGTAGAGACCGCGGCACGGAGCACTGGTAGAGATACAGTCATTCTTGAAGGTAAGTTCGCATCGCTGCGAAAAAAACTGGATGATGAGGCGTTGAACGAGGAGTTCAGAACCATTGAACGCGCGGTGAAAAAGAGTAGGCAGCGACTTTCAGATGCAGCGCACGTCGACAAGCTCACCGGCTTGTTCAACCGACGCTACTTTGAGGAACGAGCGCAGCGCGCACTGACACAGGCAGAGGATACGGGCACAGCGCACGCCCTCCTGTTTATTGATATTGACCACTTCAAGAACATCAATGATACGCACGGGCACGAGAAGGGCGACGTGGTTCTTGCATCGAT
>DAOVBK010000092.1 GCA_030670605.1 Candidatus Stahliibacteriota bacterium | reverse complement strand
TACACGTTCAGCGCGCCACGTGGTTTGAGTCTTCCGCTCTTGGGTGGAATCAAGTTCAGTACAAATGCGACATTGAATCTTGGATTAAACTATTCGCGCACCACGAGTTACTACCGTAATCTCCGGATACCGACCAATGATACAAGCACGCTCGGTGCGAATATTGACATATCGGCAAACTTCTCTTCGAGTATTACCGGTGGCTTCAATCTTGACTATTCGCAGACTAATGACAAGAATAGTGTGCAAGACATACGGCGTGTTGGACTCAATCTATGGATGAACATAAATTTCTAACACGGATGTGTACACATACGCTGCGATATGTGCTTTTTGTTTGTATCCTCGGCGCATTTTTGAACAGTGGTAGTGCTACGCATACATATGACTACTTGCGTGCATTTGCAGAGATTGGTGAGCGTGTTCCAGGAACTGATGGTCACATACAGGCGCGCGACTTCATTGTCCAACACCTTACTGGTGCCGAAATTGATTCGTTCTACGCACGCAATACCTGGTTCTATAACATCTACAAACGATATCCTGGTGACCATAAGAGAATAGGCATTGCTGCACATTGGGATTCAGATATTGGCTGTCCGGGTGTCAATGATGGTGGGTCTGGGGTGTCGCTGCTCCTGAGTCTTGCGGATACGCTTGAAAACAACCCGCCTGAGATAGGGGTTGATCTTCTATTCTTCGATGGCGAGGATGTGGAAGAAGCAGAACTTCTCGGTTCAGAACATTTTGCAGCACGCTGTATTGAAAACTATTCATTTATCATTGTGATTGATATGGTTGGTGATACTGATTTGCAGATATACAAAGAAGGCAATAGTGTCAAGTTTTTCCCGGAACTCGTTGATTCACTCTGGAATATCGGAATGGCAATAGCACCATCTATGTTTATTCCGTCGGTGAAGTACTACATAGTAGATGATCACCTTTCGCTTATCAAATATGGCATACGGGCAATCAATATCATTGATTTCGACTATCCGTATTGGGACTCGTCTGAGGATACGATTGACAAGTGCAGCAAAGAAAGCCTGGACATAATGTATCAGTATCTGCTCAGGATCGTCTATCCAGCATACATTCACTACTGAAGAAAAGAAGAAACGGTTCACCGTAACAGGAAGGAGGGGATATGAAACTATCACGCAGGGAGACAGCTGTACTGCTCGTTCTCGTTGTCTGCCTCATTATCATCAATATCATCAATTATGTCAGAAGGGAACAGCGGAAAGCCCATCACATATTGTACATAGAAGAACTCACGGTTCAGATATCCGTGAATGCAGCGAGCACTGAGGAACTCGAGACACTTCCCGGTATAGGACCATCACTTGCTTCGCGCATCATTGAGTACCGGCACACACACGGCGGCTTTAAGACACTCGAAGACCTCAAGAAGGTTAAAGGTATCGGAGACAAGCTTTTTGCAAAGATCCAGCCCTACCTGAAACTTTAGGAATCCGCTGACAGCGTTCCCCGCATTTAAACAATTACACAATTAAATAATTATATAATTAAATAATTGACTGTTGACAAATAGACAATGGTGTGTAAAATTTGGTATGCGTAAGAAAATGCATGAAACAGAATACAGAGCGTCGCGTGTGTGCCGTGTGCTTGGGAATCCAACTGCCTATGCGATTGTTAAGGTATTGCTCAAGAAAGAGATGTCTCCCAGCATGCTTGCAGCCAGCATTGGCATGTCGTTGCCGCTGGTTTCCGCAACACTGCGGACATTAAGGAACGTTGATGTTGTGCGATACGAGACCCGAGGTAGCGAGAAGACATACTATATCAAAGACAAAGCAGTCGCTGATATGTGTCGCGCACTCGAATATTTCGTAAATCGCATGCGACGCAAGAGCTTCTGACGAGACTATTGTTTGAGATTCTGTAGCATTGGTGCATGGATTTTGTATTGCACAAGAAATGAACAAATGAGAAAAAGGAGGTACAATGAACTTACCGTATGGTGAAATCAAAGGAAATGTGCTGAAAATGACATTTTCTACCGCAGATTTTTCAATCGCCTCAGTTTTGAGCGCAATCAAGGTGCACATAGATGTTATCCAGGAATTAGGTGTTGCATTTCTTGGTGCGCAAACAGATGTGGGTGCTGGTCCAACACCGGTTTTCCAGCCAGTACCAGTGATCGCGCAGTTCGAGTATGCGGGCAAGGGGGGTGCAAAAGACGTGCTCGAGAAAGTCTACAAGGTCGTGTGGCAAGGTATTGTCAATTCTTTTCCCGATGAAACCTGCTGGTCCGAGGCAAAAGAGGCGTATGCGTCATTCATAGCAGCACAGGCAGACCTCTTGCGGGCACGGATTGAGGCGGCGAAGGAGTAGTATGTTAATGTCAACCCCGTTAGAGAACAAGAGAATCAGGATTCTGATTTCATGCAGGTATTGCAATGATTCTTGTTCTAGTGGTCTTCAATATTCGTTTTTTCTAACGGGATGAATGACAGAATCCCAGTGTCAAAGCACACATGATTAGCGTTCTGCTCATTACCCTCTTATCGGTGTCGACTGACTGCCGGTGGGTTGAGGTTAACGTTTCCTTGTGGCAGGACGGTAGGGCGGATTTTGTCTACAAGGTGCGTTGGCACGTGCTCGCTGGCTCGATGAGCGGGTTTTACCTTCAGGGTATCTCAGTTGACCCATACTTTGATATTGAAAATTCCTATGCGGTTGACGGTTATGGACGGGAATATCCGATCGAGATAAAGAACTTGGGCAACAAGTACGACGTGATCCTTGCCCAGGGTAAGCGATTCAGCGCTCCAGGTGAACTCACGTACATAGTCCACTTTGGTGGCGACCTCGGGAAAAGTGGTAATCTTGCCAAGACATCCAGTGAGTTCGGTGACCTCGTGGTCTTGCACTGGGCGCCACCCCAGTGGGATGAGTCACTCGAACACTATACAGTCTATGTGTACTATCCAATCACCGTGCCTGGTGAGGAGGTTAGTCCTGATGAATATGGCTTCCGCACTGAGAAGTTCATGAACGAAAACTACCTGCTTTCCTATTTTGGACAAGAATATAAGGGAGAGCACTATTTCACGGTACGGATTCACAAAGACAACCTGAAAACACGGGAACGCCTTCTCATACAACAGTATGTGCCTGCTCAGTATTTCGAGACCGAGAAGTTTGGTACGATTACCATTGAGCCACCCCGAAAAAAGAAGTTTGAATTCCCATTTGAATTTCTCTGGGCGGTAATATACATCGTGCCATATCTTTTTTACGGCAACAGGAAATCAAAACAGATCAAAGGTGCATACAGTGAAGTTGCGAGTCTGACATGGTTGCGCAGCGATTGGGTACCACCGAAAATTGAAATTGCAACATTCAGAAAATCTGGAAAAGTAGCCAAGCTTGACTTGATTGAAGCAGCATTTATTCTCGACTATCCGGTCAACAAAATACTGACCATACTCGCTTCAAAGTTAGAAGAAACCGGTGTTATTAAGACCGCTTCGCGTACACCACTGAAGCTTGAAGTGCTGAAGCGACCGACAACGCTGCGCTACTATGAGTCAATGTTTCTTGACGCCATACGGTCTGATGGTACGCTTGATGAAGCAGGTTTGAAATTGCTGGTCACCGAAGTCGTCCAGAAGGTTTCTGCCAGGGCATGGGATTGTGACATGGATGCAACCAAGGCTTACTATACTGAAAAATTCGGTGTCCACACCGCAGACAAGCCGCTTGATCCAGAATATCGTAATCAGGATTACTATGACTATTTAATGCATCGAGAATTCATGCGGCGCAGGCACTACAATGATATGGAATCAGCTTTTGCCATTCATACGGAGCCAATACAAACATATTCAGCATTCGTGCACTCTGATGCATGCCACAGTGCCTGTTATGTACATACTGCATGTCATGATGCCTGCCATTCAGCCTGTCATTCAGCGTGTCATTCGGCATGTCACTCTGCATGTCATTCGGCATGTCACTCTGCATGTGTGAGTGGAGGAGCACATTGATGAACCCCCAAATCCCAAGCCCCAAATCACAAATAAATCCCAGACACCAAAATCCAAAAAAAGGAGACATTTTACAAAGAAATCATGATATGCGAAATACGAGCACGAAGTATGACCTCACGTGGGTCAATGAGTTTGTCGAGAAAGTTAAGCCATATATCTACGTGCGGGAGATGGATAGTCTACTCATTCTCATTCCGAATCAGGCGTACAAGCTGAACCAGACAGGTGTTGCGTTGCTCCGTTTTCTGTTGAAGGGACATACGATAATGGAGTTCTTGGAGGCAGTTGGTGATACAGTAGAAAAGCGACAGGAAATCCATTATTTTTTTTGTGACCTGCGAGCTGCCGTGAGTGGCTGTCTGCGAGAAAATGAGAGACGTGAGGCAGTTGCTTATTATCAGTACGATGGAAAATTCAATGAGTACCCTGTGCTGTCCGAATTAGCAGTGACGTACCGGTGCAATCTCAGATGCAATTTCTGTTATGTGGGTGACCGGCAGTATGATGAGCTCAGCACGAGCGATGCCAAGAAAATCCTATACAAGATTGTTCATGAAGCGCAGGTACCATCAGTCAGCTTTACTGGTGGTGAACCAATGCTGCGCAAGGATATTGGAGAACTGGTTGCCTATGCTTCAGATATCGGCATGTGGACAAATCTGATTACCAATGGTGCGCTGTTGACGTCTCATAATGTCAGGCAGCTGAAAAATGCAGGTCTCTCAAGTGCACAGGTTAGTATTGAAGGACCGAACCCCAGCGTACATGATAGCATCACCGGTGTCCCTGGTTCTTTTGAAAAAACGCTCAAAGGTATATCGTTACTGAAGAATGCTGGTATTCCTGTTCATACGAACACGACAGTATCCCGGGACAATTGTGTCCATCTCGAACAAATTGTTTCTCTTGTCAGCAGGTTGGGTTTGAAACGGCTCTCAATGAATCTGCTGATTCCCTGCGGTACTGCGCACAATAGACAAGAACTGTGGATTTCTTATTCTGAAATTGGTGAGCATGTGATCAAGCTGAAAAAGCATGCTGAAGCAAAGGGTGTTACGTTCTTGTGGTACTCGCCCGTACCAATGTGCCTGTTTAATCCGATTGCCCATGGGCTGGGCAATAAATCATGTGCTGCAATTACTGGACTGCTGAGCATCGACCCACTGGGTAATATCATACCGTGCTCATCCTGGCGCATGCCGGTTGGTTCACTGCTTAAGGAACGGTTCAAAGACATCTGGCAGTCGACCATGCTCATGTATTTCAAGAACATTGAATATGCGCCAGATGCGTGTCATGAGTGTCTTGATTTTGATGCATGCAAAGGTGCGTGTCCGTTGTACTGGAAGGCGTGCGGTCTTAAGGAACTTCATGGAAGACCGTAGAGTGTATCTCATACTGGATGCAATATCGCCTCGACTGCGCGGTACTGTTTCAGTTATGCTCATTGTTATGGGCTATCTTTTTCAGCTTACGACTACGAACATACTTGCCGGACTACCATTTGTTATTGCTTGTCTTGTGCTCAATTTGATGAAAAGTATCTCGATCAAGCGTATCAGACCAAAAGACCTGAACTGGCAAGAGGTAACACCTGACCGTATTGATCAGGTACTTGCGCAATGTGAACGAATAAAGAAATTCAAGAGTCACGGTGCTATCTCTGCTGTGATTTCCTTCATCATAGTTGTCGTCTTTCTCTCTTTTATTGCACCCTTTCTCATACATATGTTCGCGAGAATCTCATTTTCACTCATTGCTGCGATCGTCAATGCAGCCATACTGTTTTTGGGGATTGCCGTGAGCGGTCGCCGAAGTGCCTGGATGCCGCAGGCGCTTGATATTAAAACAAAGATTGTGAAGCGTATACTCGAATCGCCGTTCGTTAAAGATGACCCTTCGATTCAGGCGGTTCCGTATCTGGAAATAGGGGAGACGGCTGATGGTTCGTTTCCCAATGACACGCGCCTGCTCTTGAAATTCAAAGATGCTGCAAAAGAATTCATTGGCCTGCAAGGACAGATATCAATCAATTCTGTGAAATCGCGAGATTATCCTTATTTTTATGTTGTGATTATTGCACGACCCGAGTTCAATCTGTATGATAAGTACAAGAAGCAGGCATTGAAGAAGATTGTTGTAGAAAGAAAGAAGAGTGGTGAGGTCGATGTGCTCGTGATTAGACAGAAAACAACGAAGACCTCAGGCTATCACACCAATACAGCAGTTCAAGACTACATTTTGAAGAGCGGGATTGCCGCAGTTAAAGACCTGCTCTAACCTTGGGGTCAAATCTTCACTCTTCACTGCTATTGACGTGTAGCTTATTTATACGAACAGGAGTTCGTTAGTGAAGATTGAAGATTTGACCCCACTAATCATACAGGTCAACGCGGCGGTCTTTGAGAAGGTCATTGCGCTCAGTGATTTTCTTATCCAATGCTTCTCGTGGGTTGATATCCACGATTTTCACACATGCTTCAGTATCTGCTTTGAGTAGTATTCTTCCTTTTGGATTGACAACCTGACTTTTGCCAATGAATGTATGTTCTATGTCACCGCGCCGTTCTGTACCGATTCTGTTTGCGGTTACGACAAAAAC
>DAOVBK010000165.1 GCA_030670605.1 Candidatus Stahliibacteriota bacterium | reverse complement strand
CCGAGTGAACTCGGCCACTACAGTTTGGTGATGATGTTTGATGGCTAGATCGATGTATGCATTTCTCTCTACATTGACAGCGCGTCTTTCAGAACTATAATCTGATGTTCAATAAGGAGATGATTATGACATTACTGCTTGCAGTACTCATATGCACGATGCAGACACACGGAACCTTCTCGATTGTCGCCATGGACCCTGAAACGGGTGAGTTCGGTGTTGCAGTGGCATCGAAAGTGCTCGATGTCGGTTATATCGTTCCGTGGCTCAAAGCAGACATCGGAGCAGTGGCTACTCAGGCATTTGCTAATCCTTATTATGGACCGTGGGCTCTTGAAGCAATGGAACAAGGCAAATCCGCTGATGAGGCTCTGCGTTTCGTGCTCGAACGAGATACGATACCAGAAGAACGGCAGGTCGCTATTATTGATGCGTCTGGTCTCGCTGTTGCCCATACGGGTGACGGCACACTTGAATGGTCGGGTCATAAGACTGCGACGTATGTGAGTGTTCAAGGTAACATCCTGACCGGTCCTGAGGTGATCGACAGCATGATGACAGTGTTTCAAAAAACCAAAGGTCCCCTGGCTGAGCGTCTGCTCAAGGCTCTCAAAGCCGGTGAAAATGCGGGTGGTGATAAACGTGGCAAACAATCAGCAGCGTTGCAGGTTGTCATGAAGAATGGCGGTCGCAACGGGGTCGATGACCGGCTTGTTGACCTTAAGGTCGTTGACAATGAGGATCCAGTGACCGAGCTCCAACGCATCTATGACAAATGGCAGTACTGGTTTCTTTCTTCCGCATATCTCCGTTTCGCTGACAAAGATAAAGACAAGTCTACTGTGTTCCTCGAGCGTGTTCATGCGTTGTTAGAAAATGCGCTCGCACATGATCTAAAGGACGCTGGTATCTACAATAATCTCGCGTGGGAGTTTGCCCTCCGTCGGATGTATCCTGAACAAACGCTTCAAGCAGCACACAAAGCACGTGAGCTCGACCCCGAGGCTCACTATATTATGGATACGCTTGCCGAAGCCTACTATGCGGCAGGTGACTATGAGCAGGCGATTTTCTGGGAAAAGGAAGCATTGAAGAAAGAGCCGGAGAACAAGTTCTATCATGCACAGCTCAAGAAATTCGAAGGTGCTCTGAAGGACTTGAAAGCTAAGAAGTAGGTGCATTGACAGTATGATACGTTACGTATAGACTTTGATAAGGAGGATACATGAAACGTTTTTTTGCCTTTCTGTTACTTTTTCTTTTCATTTGCTGTGGCGGTACAGGCATGGTCGAAATCGGCATTAATGACGGACCCGAAAAAGCAACATTAGGTACAGCAGGTGATATTGCGATGCGTGTTTTGCGCATTGACATTCCAGAATCAGGCGATTACACAGTGCTGTGGGAAGGCGAACAGGTGGTTCGAGTGTCAATTGAATCATCGGATTTTGTCAGTGTCACGAATCGATTTCTTGAGATTGAACCAGGCTCATATGAGGATATACGCGTAACCGTCGATTCAGTCCGTCATGTCCAAGACACACTCGAGGTTATGCTTGTTGATACCGCATATCAGTTCGTGGCAGATGCCTTCACTGCTATTGTTATTGAAGAGGATGACGAGTTTCAGCTTGTCGTCGGCATTAATACACCACTGTGGTTTGACGAAGTAGAACAGGAAATCAGACAAGGACATGTTGCGTTTGAAGGAGCAACACTAAAGATCTACTACGACCTCTAGCAGAATCATAGAAGATCAGCTCTATATCGAGCGATACCACAATACAGGTAATTCGTGAGGTGACATTTCGTCTGTATAACAGAATGATTACAGCCATTGACATTGGAAATACGAATATTCACATCGGCTTTTATGTGAGGGAAAGACTCCATAAGAAGCTCGTCTATCCGACACGAAAAGGCGTGCGGGAACCGTCATTCATCGAGACGGTACGTGTCAACGTGCCTGTTGCTGTTGCCATTACTTCAGTTGTGCCACGTTTGACGAAACGGTTTGCTTCTTTTTTCAGAAAGCACTTCGGCTTGACTATTTTCCGTGTGTCTTCGAGAGTGCAGACCCATCTTTCATTTGATTACTACAAACCACAGACATTGGGAGCAGATCGGATAGCGAATGTTGTTGGAGGACTCGCGCGCTACAGAAAAGACCTCATCATCATTGATTTTGGTACGGCAATCACATTTGATATCGTGCTGCGCGATGGTCACTACCTTGGAGGCATGATATGTCCCGGCACACAGACAATGGTTGATGCGCTTGCACAGCATACCGCACTTCTCAAAAAAGTGGCGGTCGTTGCGCCATCCCGCCTCGTCGGTAGGAGCACGGAAGAGTGTGTACAATCAGGGATTTTTACGGGGACAGTTGCTATGGTGCAAGGACTCATTGAGAAGATCAAAAAAGCATATCGCAAGCGTTTTTATTGTATTGCGACAGGTGGTGCTGGCGAGCTCATGTCTAAGCACATAGAGGGAATCAACAAATACGATCCGCATCTGTGTCTATTCGGGACACTTACGATATACCGCTACAATGCAAAAAAAAGGTAACAAACGAATAGTCATTTCTGACTCTCATCAAGCAACAGTACGCGCTGGTGAAGAACTGGCTGCGCAGCTGACTCCGGGTACGGTTGTGTACTTGTATGGCGAACTTGGCAGCGGCAAAACGGTTCTCGTAAAAGGCATATGCAAGGGCCTCGGCGTCAGAGAAAGCGTGACCAGTCCCAGTTTTGTCATTGCGACCGAGTACCACGGTGATATTCCCGTTTCTCACATCGACCTGTATCGACTTAGTGGATTGAGCGCAGCGTCACTTCCTATTGATGATTATGTCAAAGAGGATGGTGTTACTATTGTGGAATGGGCTGACCGCATTAAAGACCGCAAAAACGGAATACATATAAAGATCACGATATTGGGCAAAACCAAGAGAGAATTGACTATTGAAGATTCTCGGCATTGAAACATCATCTCCGTTGTTTTCATTTTGTCTTGCGGAGAACAGCACTGTGCTCTTCGAATTGAAAAAGAACCGTGAAGCAGACAAGAAAAGCAGGGATGCACACTTTTTCAGTGAGATTCAACGTTTGGTCCGTGACGTTCACGGTTTTGATGCAATTGCGGTGAGCATTGGTCCGGGTATGTTCACATCGCTCAGAGTAGGGCTGAGCCTGGCAAAGGGCTTTGCCCTCGCCTGCGGGACGCCAGTTGTCGCCGTGAATACACTCGATGCAATAGGAATACCGCTCGGATTCATGGAGCATCACGTGCTTGCGGTGATTAACGCGTATCATGATGAAATATATGCTGCGTTGTACAAAAATGGAGAACGAATGAGTGACTATCTTCTTATGACGCCAGACACGATTGGCGACCTCATACAGGGCACAACATATATTGTAGGTTCTGGTGTCAGTGTCATTAAAAAAGCTCGTACGGCACTCAAGAGCAGCGAGGTTATTTTTATTGATGATGCATTCTTACTACCAGATGCCTCAAAGATAGTTGCGCTGGCGTTGCCCCGTATTGAGGCTGGTACGTTCGATGACCCAGAGCGGCTTGAGCCATTTTACATCAAGAAGACCGATGCTGAAAAACATTATGATACGACCCATCAAGTTTGATGACCTTGATGCAGTCTACAACCTGGAGACCAAGTTGTTCCCGAACCCGTGGCCAAAGTCATTTTTCCAACATGACCTCATGTCAGGAGATTCGGTTGGTCTTGTCGCTGAACATGCGGGTCAACTCATCGGCTATGCAATGGCAACATTCACCGGTGAGGGCTTTCATGTCACGAATATCGCTATCGACATGAAGCACCAGCGGCGAGGTTCAGGTAGAGAATTGATGAATCAGTTAGAAGCGCTGGCTACTAAGAAGGGTAGTCATTATGTGTTCCTGGAAGTACGGACCAATAACAACGCAGCGATCATATTCTATGAGAAGTTGGGTTATGCAATTCTCTTTACGCGCAGGGGATACTATATTGACGGCGATGATGCATATGTTATGGACAAGGAGTTACGGTGAAGATTCGGTTTCGTTGTTCGGTTGTCCCGCCAATAGCGTGGATTCTTCCGCAGGAACTCTCGTTCCCGCGAGAACGGCGTCGACTCAGGCGATTTCATCGCCTGCGCTCGTTTGTCCCGAAGGACGTGAGGGGAAGAATAGCAGACCTACTGTTCGAGTGAGCACTTTGTGCGAATCGAGAACCGGCATTGAGGATCTTCTTCCGCAGGAACTTTTCCGTAGGAACTCTCGTTCCAACGCGAACGGAGTCGCCATGCGGAACGAAATGCGCTGCGGTTTCGTTATTGGGTTTCGTCAATATTTGTCTCGAGTAACTCTTGACTCTTTAGAGTTAATGTATTGA
>DAOVBK010000245.1 GCA_030670605.1 Candidatus Stahliibacteriota bacterium | reverse complement strand
TAACCGCCCGAAATCCATGCAGTATTGTATGTAGAATAGGTGGTAAGTCAAGGGCGATGAACTAATGCGTCCTATCGTCGGATAGTCGAATAGTCTGATTGTCACATCGATGAAGCGACAATACGACAATAGGGCGATAAGACCATCAGACGAATAGATTCGTATGCGTCCCATTGTCGGATGGTTTGATCGTCAGATAGCCATATCAATTAAGTGACAATAAGACAATAGGACTATGGGACTATGAGACGAATAGAATCATCATTGACATCTCGCGTGGATACTATATAATCTGCTCATGAGCGAGAAAATCAAGAAGGAGATTTATTCGTGGGCGGTTGTTATACTTGTTGTTCTTGTGCTCAGGGTCGTTTTTGTTGAGGCGTACGTTATTCCGACAAGCTCGATGGAAAAAACTTTACTTGTCGGCGATGCACTTCTTGTTAATCGTTTTATTTACGGTATTAAGATACCTGTACCGCTCACCGGGAAACAAATCCCCTTTATTCCTGGTCGTGACCCGAGCCGTGGTGAGATTGTTGTATTTAAGTTTCCGTATGAAAACAGAGATTTCGTGAAGCGCTGTATTGCTGTCGAAGGTGATACGGTGGAGCTGAAGAACAAGGTGTTGTACGTGAACGGCAAGAGTTGGAATGAATCCTACGCATGGCATCAAGACAGACGTATTTTCCCTGGCGGCAACCTTGATAGTTCACTGTATCAACAAAAATGGCAGCAGGCAGAGCTCGCGGACATCATCGGTCCCTACGTTCGGGACAATTTTGGTCCTGTTGTCGTGCCGAGCGAACACATCTTTGTTATGGGCGATAACCGAGACAATTCTGCAGATTCTCGCTTCTGGGGACCACTGCATAAGAAACACCTCAAAGGTAAGCCATTGTTCATCTACTTCTCTTTTGATCCAGGTCGTGAGGCCTCCAACCTGTTTGATATTCTCAAGGTCTGGGAGTGGAAGGCAATCCGGCTTGGTCGTATTGGCAGAGTAGCGTAAGTATTACACATCCAGTACTTCCACGCATTGACACGTTGTTACAGAAGACATATAATAGTATACATGCGTATACACTAGCGACGCTGTAGAATCTATGTTCGGTGTGTTGAATTTCAAGAAAGGAGTTCCAATGAAATATGTGTTATTGCTCCTCGTTTGCGCTGTTGCTCTTGGTATGGCGCAGGATAAAATCGTGCGCGTGTACACGGATTCATGGCAGAATCTCACGCGTATCTCACCGAAGTACGAGTTTGATGTTGCCGGTGCGCGCGGCGGAATATGGTATGACATCATCGCTGATCAGGTAACTATGAATAACATCATCGGATCAGGTTTGAACTACGAGGTGATTGTACACGACATATTGGAGCAGAAGGACAAGGTGCGGGCAAGTTACCTTTCCTATTCTGAGACAAATGATAGTCTCAGAGCACTTGCTGCCAACTATCCTGACATCTGCATGTTTGATTCTCTGCCTATTACAACATACGAGGGCAGATGGATATATGGCTTGAAGATTTCCGACAACCCTACTATTGAAGAAGATGATGAGCCTGGATTCCTTATTGATGGCATACACCACGCCCGGGAATGGGCATGCGTACCGACGGTCATGTTCTTTATTGATTCAATGATAGCATCCTACGGTGTTGTGTCAGAAATCACGGACATCATCAACAGCACTGAGATTTACTGTTTTCCGATCATCAATGCTGATGGCTATGTCTATGACTACAATAACTACCGTGACTGGCGGAAGAATCGTGAGCCCTTTGAAGGGTACATTGGTACAGACCCGAACCGCAACTATGCTGGCTGTTCACCTAACATTGAAGGTGATTGGGGAGCAGTTGATGAGGGCCAGGCAACCCATCGACCAAGCTATGGTACATTCTGTGGAGCGTACGTTAATTCCGGTGATGAGACACGGGCATTGACACAGTATGTCAAATTGCACACCTGTAATGCCTACATGTCTTATCACAGTTTTAGCGAATTGATCATGTGGCCATGGGGCTGGACTGGGCAGCCATGTCCTGATGCAACCTTGCACAGCCAGGTTGGCAATCACATGGCCGACATGGTAGAAAGTCTCTACGGTGGAACCTATGGACGTGGTCCAATCTATTCAGCAATCTACCCGGTCAGCGGCTCGAGTCTTGACTGGGTTTTTTCCTGGAATCACTGGGTTAATGGTGTTTCCCATCTCGGTTTCACCACTGAACTCGGTACGAGCTTTTATCAACCACAAGATGACCTTGACCATATCATTCACGAAAATTTCGATGCACTTTTGTATCTCGCAGATTTCTGCGACTCGATCGTCCTGCTGACTGATGGCGTGGTGCCACCACCAGAGATCAGTCTGCTCGGGAGCGTGCCGCAGGATTTTACAGTTTCATGGCAGCCGCGAAATCCCGATGATAATCACCCATTGTACTGGGAACTCGTTGAGCTTTCATCGCCTTCGGTCATTGAAGATGACCTCGAATCCGGTACCGACCGCTGGCGCCTCGACGGTTTCACACTGTCCACGACCTATGCACATTCAGGGATGTACAGCTTCTTCTCTGGGAATATTGATAACATGAATCATGCGGCTAGTACAGTTTATCCATATGTTGTAGAACCTGGTGATTCAGTGACATTCTGGTGTCGCTACAATCTGGAAAACAGATATGATGTCGCCGTGGTAGAGGTCTCGGAGAATACCAAGGAATGGTTCAATCTCGATACGACTCGCTTCAACGGTGATCAGAATACATGGGTGCGCAAGGCGTACTCACTTGCTGATTGGGAAGGCGCATCGATTTACATCAGATTCAGGGCGATGACTGATGGCAATATTCTCGCCGGTGGTTTTTATGTTGATGATATCACGCCGGTGTGTTTATTTGAACAGGTTGACACGGTTTCTTCCAGCATACCAGATACGTTTTATCAGTTCACTGACCATGATATAGGTGATTACTACTACTATGTCCGTGGTGACAACGCACAATGGGACTGGGGCGACTACTCGCGGCTTGAAAAAGCAGAAGTAACACTCGGTATTGAAGAAGCCGAGGAATTCGAGGTAGGGCAACAGGCGATGAGTTTATCGTTGAGTCCGAATCCATTC
>DAOVBK010000191.1 GCA_030670605.1 Candidatus Stahliibacteriota bacterium | reverse complement strand
GATGAACCGACCGCAAACTTTTTTCCTATATTCGAAACATCGAATGCTTCAATCCATCGTGGTGGTTTTTCAAGGTGCAGTATATTCTGCAGCTCGAGTATGGCAGGAGATACACGGCGCCTCACGACCCTCTTGGCAAGCTCACTCTCGGCATTTTTCTGTGCCCATGATAGCAGTCTTTTTGTTTCACCGCGCGTACCGGTTGAGAGTCTGACCGCGTATTTCTTTTCTTTAAACCAGCGGGATTGGATATTCCATTCAAGAGGTCGCGCGGAAATGACGATTTCACGGGGTAGGAAAGAAAGGTGCGTATAGATGAGTCGTATGAATGAACTGGCGATCTCCTCATTGCTCGTGTGTGGAGCTATTTTGAGGTGGAGTATTTCCTTGCCGACGAGACGGCTTTCCCGGATCCGAAACAGACATGCGACGCCACTATAGCCGCTGCGGCTGAAGCCAATGACATCTCTGCTAATATTCGTTTTTGTTACGACCTGCTGTCGTTGTGAAATCCTTCTGATTGCGAGCAACTGGTCACGCAGGGGCGCAGCAGCTTCGAACTTCTCTTGCTTCGCGTAGCGCCACATCCTCTTTTCTATTTCTTTCTCAAGATATTGAGAATTACCTCGGAGGAATTTAATCGCCTTTTTCACAAACACCATATAGTTTTTTTGGCTGATGTTTCCCGTACATGGCGCACTGCACCGGCCGAGCCCATATTCGAGGCATGGTCGCTGGTATTTCTTGGTCAGGTCTTTGGTGCAGGACACAAGCTTGAAAACACGACACAATGCATCCCGTGTCTGGCGTAAGGCGCGTGCATTTGTGTAAGGCCCGAATATCATTGAGCCATCAGGTCGGATGTCGCGTGTGAACATGATGCGCGGAAACGGTTCCTGGACAGTGACCTTGAGGTACGGGAATTTCTTGTCATCTTTGAGCCGAACATTGAAGCGCGGTTTGTTAAGTTTGACGAGCGATTCCTCGAGGGTGAGCGCTTCCACGTCTGAATTCGTGATGATAATATCAATATCTGCAGCATACGAAACAATGGTGCGATTGCGGTCATCAGGATTAAGGTATGATGCGAGTCTGTTCTTAAGATGTGCTGCCTTGCCGATATAAATCACCCTGTTCTTCGCATTCTTGAAAAGGTACACACCGGGAAGCGCAGGCGCTTCTTTGATCTTACTCTGGAGTTCTTTTCTCATAGCATGTACTGGTCAGTATCTGTTCATCCAATAGCGCGCAAATCCCAAGAACCAAGCACCAAATCCCAAACAATATACAAATCCCAATTACCCAATCTCAAAACAGTGTTTGGAATTTTGATTTTGGGATTTATTTGGTATTTGGAATTTGTCATTTGGCATTTGCTGGTCTGATAGTGAACTCGCCCTGATTACTCGGCATATGTTCAATTGTCGGTTTGACTATGCTATCCTTTAACCACTCCAATCGGTCTCATTCGTGCAACTTTTTTGGAGATGCCAGCGCTGTGCACTGCATCAACCACCATGTCTATATCTTTGTAGGCTTCAGGAACTTCTTGTCGTAAGACATCATCACTTGCTGACAGGACAAAAATGCCTTGTTTGAGGAGTTCTTTGTCGATGCTGCGTCCTTTGGTTGTCGCCATTGCCTTGGTACGCGACATGACCCTACCTGCACCGTGACATGTTGAGCCAAATGTTTCGTTCATTGCCTTTTCAGTTCCCAGAAGCAGGTATGAATGTGTACCCATATCACCTGGGATGAGCACCGGTTGACCAATCTGTTTGTAGAATGCGGGAACAGCGTCGTGTCCTGCTGCAAATGCGCGCGTTGCACCTTTTCTGTGTATGCATAGTTTTTTTACTTCACCAGCCACGGTGTGTTCCTCGAATTTAGCAATGTTGTGTGCGACATCATAGATGAGGTGCATGCCGAGTTTCTCTGCGCCCGTACCGAGAACCTTCTCGAAAGACTCTCTGATCCAATGCATGATGCACTGCCGGTTCGCCCACGCATAATTGGCAGCACATGCCATTTGCGCGAAATAGGATTTTCCTTCTGGTGATTCGATCGGCGCGCAGGCAAGCTGCCGGTCAGGTACATCAATGCCGTATTTGTGCGTTACCCTGCCCAGCATTTTTACGTTATCATCACAGACTTGATAGCCGAGTCCACGTGAACCAGTGTGAATCATAACGGTTATCTGACCGACATGGTCAATACCCATGATCTGTGCAGCATTTTTATCGTAGATATCTTCGACGATTTGGATCTCGAGAAAATGATTTCCTGCACCGAGCGTGCCGAGCTGCGGTCTGCCACGTTCGAGCGCCCGGCGCGATACTTTGTCAGGGTCTGCTCCCTGTAATGCACCTCGTTCTTCGATCCGGTCAATGTCTTCTTTCCAGCCATAGCCTTTTTTCACTGCCCACTGTGCACCATTGCGCAGCACGTCCTTGACCTCGCGGTCATCAATGCGGATCTTACCCTTTGAACCGACGCCCGAAGGAACATTATGAAAGATCGAATGCACCAAGTCTTTGAGTTTGTTCTTTATATCCTCATGTTCCAGGTCAGTGCGGAGCAACCGGACACCACAGTTGATATCATAGCCAACCCCACCCGGTGAAATGATGCCGTTTTTTGTTTCGAATGCAGCGACGCCACCAATCGGAAAGCCATATCCCCAGTGGATATCAGGCATTGCCATAGCACAGCCAACAATACCTGGCAAGGTGGCAACATTGGCGACCTGCTCAAGCGCATTGTCCTCTTTTATTTGCGGAAGCATCTCCTCAGACGCATAGATGAGACCGTCAGTGCGCATGCCTGCCTTATAACTCTTGGGAATCTTGTAGCGATTATTATCTATTTTTACAAATTCACCACGCCAAGCCATAAAACTCCTCCTTTTAGGAAAAGTATAGTCTTTTTGGAAATTGTGTCAATCGAAGAGCGATGGGGTTAGACCTGACCCTAGAACCATAAAACCTACAGGGCACTCTTCTGATATATCCTCTCCCTGCTGAAAGTCTCGAATGTCAATGAGAGGTAGAGCTGTGTCCGCCTCAAGAGGAGGAGAGGATTCACCCCGTTAGAAGCCGCACGTTCGAACAGCAGGGTAAACAGGGCTAACTCATTTTATCAATGCCTGCAGTGAGCTCCTGTTTTCTAAATTGCTTCTAACGGGGTAGAGGTGAGAGTGTTCAATTATGTTCAGCCTGATATCAGTATCAAGGATTCTACAAGATTATTCTTCGAGCGAGCGTAGCGAGTCGAGAAGTAGTATTCTGTGCGATTGCCAAGCGACCTCATTTGTTTACTGTTCGAGCTTGTTTAGAACATCAGGTTTGCAAAGAGTGAAGATTCGCTCCTATCTCACCACAGAGAAATGTCAAATGTTGTGACCTGACCCCGACCGCCACATTCCCTCTCCCTTGAGGGGAGAGGGTTAGGGTGAGGGTGTAACAGCTACTGTTCCCCTCGCCTTCAGGGTGTTGTCACGAGTACGAAGCACGAATTACCAATACGGAACTCTGCGTTCTCTGTGTTTTATGAGTACGACCTACGAATCAGGAGTACGATGGAGCATACTTGACCCCCTAATTCGTGGCACTCGGTGGAATCTAATTCAATAGTGCTTCTGCTGCGGAAATCACGTAGAGTGCACCTATACCAACGAGGGACCACGTTTTCTTGCTACCTGATTCATGTTTGTAATACTGGTGACCGAGATACAGACTGGGAATAAAGAACAATGAGCCCTTTATGCCTTCACCTTTGTAGAACTGACCGCCTCCTGGTGCAAGTGCAGCACAGGCAATGACGAGACTTTTATGAAGCGTTTCATTCACCTGAAGCCTTTCAGAAGGCGGCAGGGCATGCAGACGGATCTGTACGCGCCAATTATTCGTGGCGAATCCATAAATATCGGAGTCGTC
>DAOVBK010000140.1 GCA_030670605.1 Candidatus Stahliibacteriota bacterium | reverse complement strand
AACAAACAGGACTCGTCTGCATACTCAGTGCAGGCACTGCAGACATTCCTGTTGCTGAAGAGGCAGCGGTCACCGCAGAAATCCTTGGCAGCCGTGTGAAAAGGATCTATGATGTCGGCGTTGCTGGTATTCACAGGCTTCTCGCTTTCCGCAAAGATATCCAACGAGCGCGCGTACTGGTGGTCGTTGCTGGCATGGACGGTGTGCTCGCATCTGTTGTCGGTGGGCTTTTTGCCAAACCGATAATCGCAACGCCAACAAGCATTGGCTACGGTTTCAACCTCAAGGGTGTTACTCCTCTTCTGACAATGCTCAACTCATGTGCTCCAGGCATTGCAGTCGTCAACATCGACAATGGTTTTGGCGCTGGTTACATTGCCGCACTCATAAATAAAACATGAAAGTCCTTTACTTTGATCCAATTCTTGGTGCCAGTGGTGACATGATAATCGCCGCACTCATTGATTGCGGCGTGCCGCAAAAACTACTGCAAGAAAAACTTAAATTCATACCTGGCTGTACGATGAAAGTAAAACGGGTCCAGCGGCACGGCGTCAGTGCCAAAAGCGTACAATTCAAAATCAACCCTAAAATACGAGAAAAAGACTTTCTGCCCCTGATCAAAAAAAGCAGATTACCAACCCATGTGAAACGACAGGCAACCGCAATCATAAACCGCATATTCACAACAGAGAAAAAAGTGCATCGGGCAAAGAAACTGCACCTTCATGAACTTGCTGACGCTGATACACTACTGGACATCACTGGTGCACTCATTGCCATTGATCATCTCAATATTGAAAAGGTCTATTCACAACCGCTAAAAGCAGGTCAGGGATTCATTAAAACACAAGAAGGTAACATGCCGGCATTTAATTTTGCAACCGCTGAGCTGCTCAAAGGTAATCCTGTTCACTTTGTGCCGATTGCCGGTGAACTAACAACACCAACTGCCGCAGCGATTATCAGCACGATTGCGACCTTTGAAACAAATCTCGTTCTTACACGTATACATAGTGTGGGGTTAAGCACTGGAACACACGATTTCAAGAAATACCCTAACCTGCTGCGTGTTTTTGTTGGCGAAACAGATGGTGTTCACAGAGATGAGTGTACAATCATTGAAACGAATATCGATGACATGAACCCGCAGGATTATGAATTGCTGTTCGAAAGACTCTATGAAGCCGGAGCTCTAGAGGTGTTTCTGACCAATACTCTCATGAAAAATTCGAGACCAGGTGTTCTCGTAACTGTCTTATGTGCGGAGCATGTGAACAGACTTTGCACTATTATTTTCGAGGAAACCACGACGCTCGGCATACGTGTGCAGCGCATACCGCGTATAACAATGCAGCGAGAAATCAATATAGTGCAGACACCGTTGGGAAATGTACGAATAAAAACGGCACGATTTCACGATATCGAGAAATTCTCATTAGAATATCAGGATGTGAAACACATCGCGCAAAAGCACAAACTACCCACACAAACTGTACGTAGAAGGTTGCTCAGATATGTCGAAAAAAGGCTTCGGGGTAAATCCCGTTAGATTTTAGAGCGAAAGTCTCACTATGAGAGATACACGAAAGAAAACATTGGATCAGAGAAAGCATAACCGCAAGAAAGGGAATGTAAAATCTAATGGGGTAAACACCGTTAGAGATTCCAGGAGCTATGAAGGGGTAAACCCCGTTAGAAATTTCAACGATAGGCTAATCTATGACTAAAGCGACGAAAAAAACCATTTCGCGAGGCGCAACGAAAACCATGAGAAAGCGTAAAATTTCTAACGGGGTAAACGATTTTCCTCCCGAAGTGTCAAAATACCGAGGACTAACCGATGCTGAGCTTGTGAAGCTGGTCCAGGCCGGCGAGGTCGAGCCATTTGACGAACTCGTGCGGAGACATCAGGTCAAGATTCACGATCTGTGCTATAAGATGCTTCGTAACTATGACGACGCGAAAGATATGGCTCAGGAAACGTTCATAAAGGCATATCGGAAAATCAACAAGTTTGCAGGACGGTCAAAGTTCTCAACATGGCTTTATAGGATTGCAGTGAACAACTGCCTGAATTTCTTGAAGCGACAGAAACCGACCGAAGAGCTTTTTGAGGAAATTACGAGTTCGGGCAAAGAGGGTCCGGTGGAAAAATACAAAAGCAAGAAATTTGGCGAGATGATAAGAGCCGCAGTAGCGAAACTGCCTGCGGTACAAAAAGCAGTGTTCACACTAAGAACACTTCAGGATCTCCCCTATCAGGAAGTTAGCGAAATCCTGCGAAAGCCGGTCAGCACCATTAAGGTGAACCATCATCTCGCGGTGAAAAACCTGCGGCAGTATCTAAAAGGAAAGATATGATACATATCAAATGTATTGACGTACAAGAAAAAATCATTGACCTCGTTCTCGGTGAACTCTCCCCTGAAGACGTAGCCCTCGTCCGCAAACACATGCAGGACTGCGACATGTGCAGCAGAGAATACCGTTTCGTCGTCGACTGTATAAGCGCCTGTACCTACGAAGAAGCAGAAACGTGTATCGGGCGTTTTCATGAAACGTACTGGGAGAATTTCGTCTTCTCAGTACACGAGCGGATTTGTCATGAGAAGATAGAAAAAAGATTCCCGTACCATATCGTCGTGCCGCTTGCTGCATCTCTTGCTGTCATTGGTCTCGGTTACTTCATCTTTTTCAGACCATCACCACAGGAAACTGCCCAGGAAGAACCAGCACCATACTACCAGTATGACCCCTACCAAGAAGTGGATGACCTGACACCTGAAGAAAGAGAAGAATTCATCAAAATGATCGAACAGGAGGTACCGGAGTAGGGCAAAGGTCCATCGGTTAGGGTCAAGACGCTGGAAACCAACAATTCCAAATCACAAATATCAAATGCCAAAATTCCAATGTCAAATATCAAGAGAGTTATGCGGGGTTTTGGAATTTGTCATTTGGATTTCATTTGTAATTCGTCATTGGTCATTTGAAATTAAATGTCTCTAGCTTCATAACCTTAACCTAACTTCTTTTCCCACAATATATAAGGTTGACTAAGCAACAAATGACAATATACTAACCAATGGATATCACTTTCATCGGTGCTGCTCAAACAGTTACCGGTTCACTCCACCTCTTTGAATATAAAAAACAGAAGTTCATCCTGGAGTGCGGCTTATTCCAGGGACATCGGGAAGAAGCAGAAAGAATAAACCGCACATTTCCCTTTAAACCCAAGGATATCCAGGCAGTAATACTCTCACATGCGCACATTGATCATTCAGGCAATCTCCCGAATCTGGTCCAGCGTGGCTTTTCTGGTCCCATCTATTGCACTGCAGCAACTAAAGATGTAGCAACGCTGCTCCTCGCTGATTCTGCGAAAATCCAAGAATATGACTTTGCGTACCTTAACAAAAAACGGAAGAAGTCCGGCTTGCCGCCAAAAGAGCTTCTCTATACGCAAACCGATGTTGATAGCACGGTGAAGCTTCTCACACCGGTCGCCTATGAAGAGCCATTCGAACCGGTAAAAGGGGTCAAAACCCGTCTCTTTGATGCGGGTCACATTCTTGGTTCTTCAGTAATCTTACTCGAGGCAGACGGCAAAAGAATACTCTTCAGTGGTGACCTTGGCAGAAAGAACATGCCGATTATCAGGGATCCTGTTATCGTAAAAGACATTAATTACTTCATCAGTGAATCAACATATGGCGGACGTACACACAAATCATTCGAAGGAATGACCGACGAATTCAGGGGTATCATTAAAAAAGGAATAGACAAAGGGAGCAAGATTATCATTCCTGCGTTTGCCGTCGAAAGAACGCAAGTGCTCGTCGCAATACTCAAGAATCTCTACGATGAAGGGACACTTGAGGATGTTCCTGTGTATGTGGATAGTCCGCTCGCGACAAACGTAACTGACGTATTCCGGCGTCACCCCGAGTGTTTTGACAAAGAAACCCGCAAGATCCTGGAGGAGAGCGACCCGTTCAACTTTCCCGGGCTACATTACGTGAAAGATAATGAAGAATCAAAACGTCTCAATGCACAGCAAGGTCCGATGATTATCATGTCCGCATCAGGTATGTGCGAAGGCGGTAGGGTCGTGCATCACCTGATACATTCAATTGAAGACGACAGAAACATGATCGTAATAACAGGATTCCAAGCGCGTGGTACACTCGGTCGCAGGATTCTCGAAGGAAGCAAAACAGTCTACATATTTAACGATGAATACACGGTCCGCGCCAAAGTTTACTTTATAGGCGGTCTCTCTGCCCATGCTGATGGCAACGACATTACAGAATACATACAGAGCTGTAATGGCAGCACGTTGAAAAAAATCTATCTGATTCACGGCGATATCGAAGAATCCATCGCCTTACAGGATAAGATAGAATCACGTTTTTCCATTGATACTGACATACCGCAGAGTATGACAAGAGTACAGATTTAAATTCCAAGCTCCAAGTTCCAAAATCCAAATAAATCCTAAATAACGGAAGATGGGACAGGGTTAGGATGCTGGAAACGATAACAACACGTTGGCGTTTAGCGGTTTCTCTCTCGATATCGCAGGCTCGATATTTCGAGACAAGATGGAGAAGCGAAACGGTTTCGTACCTCGGTTTCGTTTTCCGCCTTTCGCAACCGTCCACCGAAACGCTTTTCGCAACCAAAACGCAACCGCATACTTTTCCAGCTTCCTGACCTTTACCCTTGAACCGTCTCTTAGAGCTTGGTTCTTGGAACTTGGTTCTTGTAGAGCGTAAGCTTGACGGAACGGTGTTCACACGCTATAGTTATACATGAAGATTGGGTTAATCGGTTGTGGCAAAGTTGGAACCAGTATGTTCTATTATCTCAGCAAAAATAATTCTGCTGTCGGCGTCTACGACATA
>DAOVBK010000055.1 GCA_030670605.1 Candidatus Stahliibacteriota bacterium | reverse complement strand
AACGACTGGAAGGTACACTTGCGCTTGAGGCTCTGCTCATACAGAACGGTGCTTCGATCCTGCGGGTGCATGATGTCGGTGAGGCAAAAAAGGCTGCACGATTAGTCGACAGGATGAATGTATGAAGCTGTTTGGATTCCTTCCTATTGGTCCCAGAGATATTATTGACCTTATCCTTGTTGCCACGCTCTTGTACTACTTCATCAAGTTCATCAAAGGTACCAAGGCAACACCGATCTTTGTTGGTCTCACTGTTTTCTTCATCATCAGTTTTGTTGCACGATGGCTCGACCTCAAGGCATTTTCATGGATCATGAGCTCAATACTTGCGGTGTGGGTGGTTGCCTTTGTCATTGTATTCCAACCAGAGATCAGAAACGCGCTCGCCCGTATCGGCCGGCAGCGCCCCATCAAATTCTTCCTGAAAGTTGAGGAAACACCGGTCATCGAAGAAATAGTAGACGCAGTCAGGAAAATGTCAGAAAGCAAGATCGGTGCCCTCATTCTTATCCAGCGAGGCATAGGGCTGAAAGACATCATTGATACCGGTGTGTGCATAGACGCACGCGTGAATTCCTCGCTTCTGCGCACAATATTCTTTCCGGATACTGCACTCCACGATGGTGCCGTCGTGATCAACGGCGATACGATCGTCGCAGCGGCGTGCGTCCTGCCGCTGAGTGAGAATCCGACCTTAAGCGGCAGGTACGGACTGAGACATCGGGCTGCGCTCGGTATTGCAGAACAGAGTGACGCATTCTGTATTGTTGTTTCTGAAGAAACCGGGACGATATCATTTGCCTACAAGAGCAAACTCGTGACCAAGATCGACGTCAATATTCTGCGTCGAACAATGGAAAGCATCTTCAAGGAGTAGGTCCAGACGCCAGCGTACAAACGCGCCGCGTATTCGCGGTGCGCCGCACTTTTGGAGGTTCAATGAAAAAAACACACATCATCATTGTCATCGCGGTTGTGATTGCTATTATCACCGGACTCGCCATCGGGTTTGGCATGAGAGGCTTCGCAATACGTGGTGATGTCGGCGTTGTCGAAATTGAGGGTATGATTCTCACATCCAAATACACGGTCAGAGATCTAAAGATGTTTGCAGACGACCCATCAATAAAAGCAGTAATCCTGCGGGTCGATTCACCGGGTGGTATTGTCGCTGCATCACAAGAGATCTACGACCAGGTTGCGAAAACCGCAGAGAGCAAAAAGGTGGTTGTTTCCATGGCCTCGGTCGCTGCATCGGGCGCATACTACATATCACTTCCTGCTGATGTTATTTGCGCAAACCCCGGCACCATTACCGGCTCAATCAGCGTCATCATGGATTATCCAGTTTTCGAAGAACTCCTCGACAAGATCGGTATCGACTTTGAGGTCATCAAATCTCGAGAACACAAAGATATCGGTGCGCCATACCGGCACTTGACCGACGAAGAAAAAGAACTTATGCAGGATGTTATCATGGATGTCTATGATCACTTTGTTGACGCAACCGCAGATGCTCGCGACCTGCCACGCGATAGCGTCTTAAAGTTCGCAGATGGCAGAATATTCACCGGACGGCAGGCAAAGGACATCGGCCTCATTGATACCCTCGCCTCATTCGAGCAAGCAGTCGACATCACAGGAGAACTGGTCGGCATCGAGGAACCGTTTCTTGTGTATCCACCAAAACGGATGAGTTTCATCGACCTCTTCATCAAACCCGCAGAACGGTTGCTCATGCCCCGTCTTCAGTTTCTGTGGCACTAGAATAATCCACAAATCCATGCTACGAACGCTTGGAGGCTTGTGTCTCATCTTGATACTGCTATCGGTCTGTGCACAAAAGAACATTGACCGCAGATTTGTAGTATACCTACAGCAGGAAAAGGCTCTGCGACAGAAGATAAACGATGAGAATGCACTGAGCGATTCTCTCGAAGCATTGCAGAAAAGATTCAACATAGACCGTGCACAACAACTCGCTCGAGTTTCCGATAACCCAGAGAACTGGTTGTTTCTTCTCGAAACACTTGAAGACACACGATAAATTCTTTGGCGTTGTCGAAGGGTTTTACGGCAAACCGTACACATTCGCTCAACGCCGAAACCTCATAGCTTTTCTTGCAGCGTGTGCGTTGAATACCTATGTGTACGCGCCAAAAGCAGACCCGTATCACAGGAAACGATGGTCTCTCCCCTATCCAGTCGCAATGATGCGGCAGTTCGAAAAACTTCTCAGTGTGTGCGACCGGCACACTATTCATTGCAACTTTGCACTTTCACCGATGGTACATCCTGATGTCAGAAAGATCATCAAGAAAGCCAAAAGCATGATGCGCACAGGCATGCGCCATTTCAGTCTTCTGTACGATGATATCGCAGTTCCTCTCTCTCGGGAAACGGCGTACGAGCAGGCACACAGTGCCAACGAGCTCTTCACGTTCCTCACATCTGAAATTAAGAATCCTGTGTTGTTTTTCTGCCCGACACAGTATCGTGGTTTCAAGAAAACAGATTATTGTACTACTCTCTCCGAGGAGCTCTGCAGGGATATTCACATTTTCTGGACAGGGAAACATGTTGTGTCCAAAGCAATTACTACGGGCGATATTAGCAAGATCGCTATGCTACTCAAACGGAAGCCGCTTATCTGGGATAACCTGTTTGCGAATGACTATATACCAGATACCATCCTCCGATTTCCCTATCGCAACCGGAGCACGGCGATAATGCGCACAACTGCAGGAATCCTTCTCAACCCGATGAATCAGTATGAACAATCCAAGCCGCTCATTCATACTGCTGCGCAGTTCATCAATAATCCGATGTGCTACGTTCCACATCGTGCGTGGAAAAAGGCGCAGGCGATTCCTCGTCGTAATTCGTATCAATCATTGATTTCAATGAACACGTGAATATAATTCCTTAAAGGAGGCGATATGATGAATGTCTTGATTTTCTTACTCGCTATTCACCCGTTCTATGATGCAAACTTCAGTGCTTTGCCGATTCGATCAGTAAGTGTATTTTCCAATCCAGCAGGTCTTGGTTTGCGACCGGGTTCTGAACTGCTCTTTACGTATCATCCTGATGTGATCATGCCAGCAATCACCGCTTCACATCTCGGTTTCGGTCTCATGAAAATTGATAGCATCACTACCTATGAAATCGGCGCAGGGTACAAACTCCCCGGTGCATTGTCTATTGGCTATGCCTATCAGTGGGGCGATGCGTCATCACATGTTCTTGGTCTCATCGGTCGCATGAATAGGTATATCAGTATTGGTTACCGGACAACAGTGGGAAGTACGATGCATATGTCCGGTGGTATTGGTCTGCGACCCCATGAAAAGTATCTGACGCTCAGCGCTGACGTTGAATACGAAGGTATTGATAGCATACTCAACTTCTACTATGGTGCGGTGGTGCAACCGGTTAGTGGTGTGAAACTCAATTTCCATACGGCACACATTGATACTGACTTTTACTGGAATACTGGTTTGGAGCTGTCATTTGGCAAAATAAAAGTTGCTGGAGCATATTCGAGCAGGGATGAAAAGTTCAGTGCCGGTATCATACTTTCATCAGAATCATATGCGACGTTCTTACCGCCGCGCAAGAAATTATCCCGGCTCCAACTCAAGGACACGTACGCAGAGATGGAACAGCGAAGATTTCTCGGCATTCCTTTCGGCACGCGTCAAGGGTTCACAAAACTGCTCAGTGATCTACAGTCCCTTATCAAGAGGGATGACATAGAGGTCATACTCATTGAAATGGAAACGCGCGCGCCGTCAGCAGCCCAGAGTGAAGAACTACGGTCGGTCTTGACTGCCCTGAGAGACAGTGGCAAAGATATTGTCTTCTACGGCGAGAACTACCATGGTACGATTACGTATGAACTCGCGTGCGCTGCAGATGAGATTATCATGTCGCCATCCGGTTCGGTTTTCATCCCCGGTCTTGCCATCCGTCGTTTTTATGTGAAGGGTACGTTTGAAAAACTTGGTCTCGAAACAGACGTTATTCATATCGGAAAATACAAGTCTGCAATTGAAACACTGACGCGCATCGATATGTCAGATGCTGACCGCGAACAAAATGAAAGAGTCCTCGATGATATCTACTATCCTGCAGTCGCGAACATTGCGCGGTCTCGGGGAAAAACAACACAAGAAGTAGAGGAGCTCATCAATGAAGCAGCCTATTTCAATAGCGACGATGCATGTACCCTCGGACTCGTCGATACGCTGCTCTATGATTTTGAATTGGCAGACTACTTGTCTGAGAAATACGGCCCACTCGAGATGGTCGATATAACCAAAGGGATCAAGCACAACATCATTGATGAGACGTGGAACACACAAAAACCGAAAATAGCACTCGTCATCGCTGAAGGCATGATAGTTGGCGGCACCGGTGAACAGAGCCTGCTGCAAACGCACCTCATCGGCGGTGACACGTTTGCGCGCGTCTTTGAAGAGCTCCGCAAAGACAGGAGCATCAAAGCAGTCATCCTCCGCATTAACTCTGGAGGCGGCGATGCACTCGCAACGGAAAAAATAACGCGTGCGGTGCAGCGGTGCACAGAAGAAAAACCGGTCATCGTCTCCATGGGCAGGACAGCCGGTTCTGGCGGCTATTACATTGCCTGTCCTGCCGACAAGATTTATGCCAACAAAAGCACGCTCACCGGTTCTATCGGTGTCTTTGACATCCGCCTTGTCACTGCAGGATTGTATGACAAACTTGGTATCACGTGGGACTACGTGAAAAAGGGAACACATAGTGACGCGTTCTGGGGATTGCGTCATATGACCGATGATGAACTGGAGCGCGAACGAAAAGAAGTCAGGTGGTGGTACAATCGCTTCATCAAGATGGTTGCACAGAGCAGACGTATGTCTCTGGCAGACGTAGATTCGCTTGGCCAGGGAAGGATTTACTCGGGCACGCATGCACAAGAGCTCGGACTCATTGATGAAACAGGCAGTTTCCTGGATGCCCTGTCTGCAGCAAAGGAGCTTGCCCAGATCGATGGTGCCGTAGAAATCGTTGTGTACCCGCAAAACATGGGCTTCTCACTTTTTGGCACCACATCCAGGCAAAGCTCCATTGCCTACCTCATGCCTGATGTCGAAATACAGTAATTTCTCTTAGTCCACCACAACAATCTTCAGGTGTTGCGCATTATCCGTCGTCTTGAGAAAATAGACCCCACATGGCAGCATGAGTCTTGCCATTGGCGAACAGGCGTGCAGCACAATTTGACCGAGTGTGTTGTACACCGCAACCGGATAGGACGCATCACGTGTCAGTAGTGAACCGAATGTGACGTTCTGTCTAACCGGATTCGGCATCATTGTGAATAGCACGCCCCTGTGTTTCCTGTCGTGGCTACTCACGATCGGATTCCCTTCTCCTGGTGTATGGATGGTATAATCATGGAAGTCAACCATATTGTGATCTGAATCATATCCGTCAGGATAGCGACCAAGACAGTGGGCTTGCGCAACATCCGGCGCTGGAGACCATTCACCAGTAAAAACCCAACCGTTCGGCGTACCGTATCCGAGAGCCTCTACCACGATGCCATGAAATCGGAGCTCAACATTATCCGGACCATTCTGCAAGTTGATTTCTTGCGTAACCGTGTCATGATTGGCAACCGATGAATCCTGTGCAATGACAAAGAAGCCGTCTGCAGGAATCACATGACCAGACAGCTCAACCGTTGCATATTGTGAACCATTGCTGCCGTTGACACCGACCACAGAGAATCCATCGAGCACATGACCACCGTCACCAGAGATCTCGATGTAGCATCCAGAGTCAGGACCAGGCGAATCATAGTGCACCTCATTGATAGCGAGTCCACAGTCACCAACATAGTATGCATGGGTATCAGAGACCGTCGCGAGACCGTCGTTGTCAATAAATCCCATATAGTAGAACACTGTGTCACCGTCTGCACAACCAGGTATGATGTATTGGAAAGTATCATAACTCACTCCGGTGTGGGTCATCGCGTTCGGTGATGAAAGATCGTTAACACCATAGTACAAGGTGTCAAAGGTGATCACACCATCATCAGTTACCTTGGCATATACATCAACCGGATTATTATCACCAGGATTCATGGGCATATGCCACGCACGCACAAGAAACGGTGGCTGCTCTGCGACGGCTGAAAAAGATGCATCATCGACATAGAAGACTGCACCTCCGTCCCAGGCAGCAGCACTGTCGTATGCACGTACAAAAGCCATTGCCGATTCAGCATCTGACGGCGACATAGCGTGCAGCGTGAGCTCTTGCCATGCAGTACTGTCTTTAGAAAAACGAGAATACCATTGCGAACCGGTCGGGTACCAGTAGACGCCGTGCCGTATCCTGCCTGCCTCATCATTGTCGTATATCCACACGGTGAAGACATATTCTGTGTTTGGATGGACCTCAAATCTGCCTTGATACAGATCTGCACGTCCCTGTTCCTGTGTAAACAGGCTCTCTTTTGCACTGCAGTTCCCACTGTGGACAGTTGTGTACTCCTGGAATACACGTATCGAATCATCTATATCCCAGTGTTCGGGCATGCCCGAACTCCACGATTCAAAACCCGGGGTCTGCAGCAGGTTCTGTGTGTAAGCACATACTAATGATAGTATGAGCGTTCCAATGCACCGTTTCATATTCCCCTCCTATCGTGTGTTTATGGTGCAGTGCCCACTATGGGCACATCTCACGCGCTGCTACGTATATTTCTTTATTGAGCGCAGGCGTGAACCTGAAATGAGTTTTTTCAAGGAAAGTACCTGTACAATATTCTCTCCCTCCTGTATTATTCCTTGCATGAAACGTGCTGTGCTCGCAAGCGCAGGCACAGGGTTCACTGCTTCGGCAGTGAGTATGCCGGACACGGTGTCAACCTTGAAACCGATCAAGACCTTGTTGATTTCTGACACGATGACCTCGAATCGCTCGCTTCCCGTGTTGTCAAAAAGACGCGGCAAGTTAAAAAGCGGCACGTTCTTTCCCCTTAATTTGAAAAAGCCGGCAAGGTTCCGCGATGCTCTTTCCTTTTTCATCACGCTCTTGGGCCGTGCGATCTCCCTTACTTCCTGTAGTGGTGCTGCAAGAGCGATATTACCTATTTCAAACTTCACGAAGTAGTTCATTTCTTATGCTGGCTGAGCAGTTGTTCCAGTTTCACCACAAAGGATGAGAGGACCTGTGCGGTTGATGTCAGTTCCTCCATGGATGCGGTCTGCTCTTCTACTGATGCAGAGACCTCCTGCGTCGCGGATGCGGTTTCGGTTGCTACCTGCGCGATTTGTTCAATCTGTTTTACGAGTTCTGTCGTGTTCTCAGCCTGGTCTGCTGCCGCCTGGTTGATGCGCGTCACCATGTCGGTGACGAGGTCGACCGCCTTAACAATGCCCGTGAACTGCTCTTCGGTCTGGGCAGCGAGCTCATTCGATTCCGTCATCTTCTGGCGTTCCGAGCTCAGAAGAGTGCTTAGTTCAAGTACGGTCTTTGTGACCTCGCTGATGAGACTCTCGACCACTGCTGAGGACCGCTGCGTCTCAGTCGCGAGATTACGGATCTCTTCTGCAACCACTGCAAACCCTTTCCCCTGCTCGCCGACACGGGCAGCTTCGATTGCCGCATTGAGTGCGAGCAGATCGGTCTGGTCAGTAATCCCGGCAATGATGTCAAGTATTTTCTTTATCTCGCCTGCTTGATCACGCAGCTCAGTCATCTTCTCTTCAATAAACATCGTCTGCTCAAATATCTCACGCGATATAGAAGCTTCTTTCTTGGAAAGCTCCATACCCTGCTTAGCCGATTCAGTTGTTTTCCGTGATGACACACTTGCCATTTTGACCTGTGACGAAATAGATGAAGTAAGAGTGTTCAAGTCCTCAATCGACTGTGCTACTGATGTGATTGAAGCTGATTGTTCCTGTGCGCCTTTTGATATTTGCTGGACTGTCGACGAAACCTCTTCCAAAGATGCATTCATTTGCTCAGACACAGACGATAAGTCCTCAGATGATGTCCGGATTTGATTACTCATATCAGACAATGTGTCAAACGAGTTTTTGACCTGGGTGAGGAGGTCGTTGATGATTCGTGTTACTTTGTTAATAATTGTAACCCGAAGTGTTGGTAGTTTGTCAATATCTTGCCATGACTTGAGCGCACGGGCGACAATGCT
>DAOVBK010000021.1 GCA_030670605.1 Candidatus Stahliibacteriota bacterium | reverse complement strand
GAAATCGTATTGGTGATTCGTGATTCGTACTCGTTTCTGATTAAGGTTTTCTACGAATACGAGATACGATGGACGATTACGATTTCAGTTTTTCATGCCTGACCCCATGAGTTCCGTATTGGTGATTCGTATTTCGTATTCACACGAGTACGATTGACGATCAACGATTACGAATTCAGGTTTTCAGGCCTGCTTGTCTCGAATACAATGAGAGGCTTGCTTCGAGCATCGTGAGAAGATCCCATTGGTCATTGACAATTGAACGTATGGCTGCTATATTATTTCATTCAATGAAGTGCATTTTTCTAAAGACATCATTACTGATACTAGCAACATTAGGGTTTGCCATGCCACCCCGCCCTGGAAATACAGGACCGCATTCATGTATAGTCGGACCGATGCGCAGCAAGACAAAGGATCTGCGTGACCTGACCATTGAAACGTGTGCAATTCTCGTTCAGTTCAGCGATAACCTGGCAGACACCGTGAATCATTCTGCAGCACGGTATGACAGCATGTTCTATTCGGTTGGTGTGTATCAGGGGACTTATCGAGCAGGCAGCCTCAATGACTTTTTCATTGAAAACTCGTACGGTATGACCGATGTTGCTGGTGGCATCGCAGGAAACCAGTGGCACATGTCCAACTACACCTACAGCCACTATTATGATGGGTACTACATGCTGACAACAGGATATGAACTCGCCGTCGATGCAGTTGAACTGGTTGATGCATTGGTGGACTTTGCACAATACGATGTCGATGATGACGGTCATATTGATGGTGTTTTTGTCATTCATGCTGGACCAGGTGGTGAAGATACTGGTGACCCGAATAACTGCTGGTCACATGCCATGCCCTATTTTAATTACACAACTAATGATGGCATTATTATTGACGGTGCGACCAATGTTCCAGAAATAAATCTTGTGACACCAAACCTTGATACAACATTGTGTTGTATTGGCGTTATGTGCCACGAACTCGGGCACATTGTCGGGCTTCCTGACCTCTATGACGGTTCGAGAAATACCTGGGGCGCTGGTTACTGGAGTCTCATGAGCTATGGTGCCTGGGGCGCTGGTGGTAACACACCATGGAGTCCATCACATGCAGATGGCTGGTGCAAAATGGAGGTGAATTGGCTTACCCCAACATTGATCACGCAGAACACATATGGTTTGAAAATCACTGACCAGGAGACGCATCCGGTTGCGTACCGTGTGTGGCGTGATGGTGTTATGAATGACACATTTTTCATTCTCGAAAACCGCACGCAAACAGGGTTTGATGCTCCACTCCCTGGTGCCGGTCTTCTCATCTGGCACATTGATCCCCGGTACAGTTCATACCACAATATTATTGACCTTGAAGAAGCTGATGGCTGCGACGACTTAGATAATGGCTGGGGGTACCGGCCTGACCCGCACTATTATCACCCAGAGCTCGGTGATTCAGGTGACCCGTTTCCTGGTGATAGTAACACCACTGTTTTTGATTCACTAAGTTATCCATCAAGCAATGACAACTGGGGAAATCCGACGCATGTAACGGTCAGGAATATTGCGCTCATCGGAGACACGGTTGTCTGCGATGTAATCATTGACCCGAGTGCAGTTGCCGAATATTCTGACACAAAACCGCATCTACTACTAACTGTCTCACCAAATCCATTTTCAAAGCTGACACAGATCAGATGCGGGATACACGATGCAGGATACGGGATAGATGATTTTTCATTGAAGATATACGACATCGCCGGTAAGGTGGTGAAATCTTTTCGTCCTATGCCCGATGCTCTAGGCCCTATGCAGATTAGCTGGGATGGTACAGACCATGCTAATCATCAATTGCCCAGCGGTGTCTATTTTCTAGAACTTGGTACTGAGGGACATACTAAAACTGCAAAAGTTCTATTGATAAGATAGGTATTCCCCGTTTTTGTAAAAAAGTAGATTCTATTTCTTTCTTGCTGTATCCTGTTTCCTGCTCCCTGATTCCTACTGTGGGGTCAGGCACCTTTTTCACACATCACCTTTACATTTATGTTCTGCTGGGAAAAACACAAGGTACTTTTCTGGACGTAATGGATTAATCCGAGAATGGTGCCAGACCCTTTGCTGCTTCCTGCTTCCTGCTTCCTGCTTCCTATTGTCGTTCCCAGGTCACCCTAAAATTTCTTGTCGTTTCGTACACAAGAACATCAACAAGTTCGCCATATGCTTTTTCTGGTTCTTCAGCGTCAAAGGAAAAAAAATCACCAGAAACACTTACATGGCCCACTTCCTTTGTTGCACTCGAAGAACTGCTCCAGACTGAAGCGCCAGTTGATGTTTCCACCATTTGTGACGAAAGCGTAGCATCCACTTCTGCTGATAGCCCCATGTGCACGAGCCCTGACATGATACTGATATCTGGTCTTATATTGGAAATGACAAGTTCGCCGGTGAATACTGTCTGCACATCGAATTCCTCTCCGATCGCCTTGAATGCCTTCACATCGAGCTTGTCATGACCGATGTGCCTGAGCACCTCTTTCTCCGTTCCCAAATCGATGATGCGCACCATGCCCTGGTCTTCCCGGATCGCCTGTGTGAACTTCTTTGTTGTCAGAGGTCCCAGCTCGCCTTCACTTGAACTTTCGAACTCGATGATGCCGATGATTTCGTGTTCCAGCAGATCGATTCGTGGTGAGATCATTACCTTTTTCCCGCAGTTGAATGCTGCAATCACCAAGAATACAAAGATACACAAAGTCAATCGTCTCTTCATATAAAATCCTCCTCTCTGTTCATTGTGAACTCTATGATATGAAGTATATTGCTCTACAATGTCCGAGTCAAGTTGTTTGCCATCACGCCAGCTTTAGAAAGACCTTGGGATTAAGTCATCGCAATACATCCGACACTCACAGCTTGCATTATCACATAATAAACCAACGCAAAAATGTTATGTTGCAAGTCGTAGATATCGAACTCAGTAAGATGACCTGACCCTATTGGTTACACCCTCACCCTAACCCTCTCCTCCTCCTAAGGCGGACACAGCCTCAAGGGAGAGGGAATAATAGCATATGTAGTGCTATCAGTAACGTATCAGCGTCCCGCCGCCGCGGGATGCGCGATTTTTCTATATAATACATACAATAATGAAAAATCGGGATTATCAATCTGCGTGTAGTAGGGTCAGGCACCTTTTTCACATATCCTATCTATATTTATATTTTGTGGGGAAAGACAAAAGGCGTTCTTCTTGACTTAATGTATTTGTAACGAGAATGGTGCCAGACCCTATTATGGAGTGAGTATGTAGCCGGAAAAGGTCATGATAGCGTGACCACCAACCTTTACCCGTAGTATCTGTTCTCTGGTCGATTCGATATGCACATACAGTCTTGCGCTCTTATTCATGAGATCACCTTGTTCAATAACCATTCGTGTAAAATTATTCGCTCCCTTGACCAAATCGTGTTTCAAACAGTAGCACCCGATACTTCCTGCTGCACCACCTGAGAGTGGTTCTTCATTCACGCCGACTGCCGGTGCAAAGTGTTTCATGAATGCCAGATCTGCCGTGTCGTAGACCTCACGGGTAAACGCAGTAACGCCCTGGATTCCCATACGGGTGCAGTAGCTATCCATGAGCGCAAAGTTTGGGTTGATGTTCCGTATATGATTAAGTGACTTTAACGGCACAATGAGGTCATAAAAACCTGTTGATATTACTTCGAAGGGTAGATTACTATCACAAATCTCATTCACGGTCAACCCGAGAAACCGTGCGACATGAGTAGGATTGATATCAACTTTCATGAAATCCGCTTTTGACAACGATAGTGTCGCCCGGGTTATCTTCTTCCCATTGACTCGCAGCTTCACGGATTGAATACCAGCTTTGGTACGCTGTCGTATTTCGGTTTCTGGTTCTTTGAGTTTCAGGATATTTTCATCGCTCAATGCGTAATATGACGCAACTGCAGCATGTCCAGAAAACCTGATTTCACTACCATCAGTGAAGAATTTCTGGCAAATATCTGCCTCACTCGTGGTATCAAAGGTAATGAATGCAACGTCAGAACCGGGATCGAGTGTTGACGCGAGCCGTTTCATCTCGCTATCAGATAATGCGTCGCCTCCCAATATCACCCACACGGCGTTCCCTCCGTATGGGGCAGAGGTAAAGGCGCTCATTCGTTTAGCCTTCAGCCACCTACCCATATATAATAATAGTGAAAATTACGCCTCAGTCAAGACTTAAATGTCATTCATCTGATAAGTACATGATTTTTCGTTGCAAATAGGCCTTCAGCCGCTCATTTTCCTCGCTCTTCTGTGCCTCCTTTAGATGGTGTGTATCCGTACATGCATCATAATAGGCAAAGCGCACCTCAGTTTTGGGATGCGTATGCAGCGGTGACCGGTCAAAATCCAGCGAATTAAGCTCTCCCAGCACTCGAGCTACAAAAAAGTCTGTGAAATCATCATTGCCGAATATCTCGAACAGTGGCGCTATAACAGCGTCTCCGAGATTCACAAGCCCTTTGACTGCGGCATAGCGCACGCCGTAGCTCGGATCACCGAGGCCATGGATGAGAACATCTATCTCATTGTCTGTTGCAATCTCGTTCAACGCATAGAATGCAGATTTCCTCACTGACGGGTCAGCGTCATCGAGGCCGTGAAGTACATACGGACGTGCCTTTGGTGATTCAGATTTACCGAGCGTCGTATATGCTCCTGACCGCACCTGCCACAGTTTGTCATTTGTGAACTCACCGACGGCATCAATGTATGCTTCTCCCCCAATCTCACCGAGCACCCAAAGTGATTGTTTGAGCGCCCGTGACTCCTCATCACTCCCGCGGTAATCGATGTGCGCAACAATATATTCGACTGCCGGCTCACCGAGTTCCACAAAAAGGTCTTTCAATCCATGACGTTCTCGTCCATGCTTGCTGTCAAATTTCGATATCAAGAAATTCATTGTCGTATCTGCATACAATGAATCCCGCGCGAGCTCGATGAGTTTCGCAAAGGCAGAATCTTTTTCATCTTTGAATTGCACCTCGAGTATTGTGGCACTGTAGTACAGGTATTCGTAACCAATGTTTTGTGTGAGAAGAAAAAAAAGTAGAATCATATCATTCCCAATCTATACCGATACCATGTTCGCCGCTTGTCCACAACGTGCCATCTGCGCCGGTACGATACACATCTTCGCCTTTGATGTCGAGAAGCACACCAATACTACCAAATTCTTTACGGAAGTTCCCATACCCTTGCGTGTTGTGTGGTTTCTTCACCGAATAGGTATCATCGCCTGATTCATCAACGAGTATGCCAATACCGTTTGCATTGCCAGCGCCCTGGCTCAAGTCATATGCGACGTATGAATCATCACCAGCGATGTCGTACAGCAAGCCGAGCGCGAGGTCATGACCGCATCCTTGAGAAACGCCCTTGGCAACATAATTGTCACTTCCCTGCTTATCAACAATGAGACCAAAGGCGATATGCACACCAGATGCCTGTGCATATTGGTATGCAAGGTAATTATCATTACCCCCTGCTTCGACGATTGCGCCGATACCATACCAGTAGGCTGCTCCTTGAGCGTAGATGTCAGCCGTATAGTAGTCATTACCTGCCCGCTCCGAAATCATGCCGATACCCCCAGGTAAATTAGGTCTGAATCCATTGGAAAATCCCTGTGACATTGAAAGGTGATGATCAAGGTACCGTCCTTCATCAATATATTTCGAAAGAATGAAGTACATATCATTTCCCTGCTTGTCTCCGAGCATACCGATGCCGTAGGTAGAGCCAAATCCCTGCGCGTATAGTGCTGCGCCATAAAGGTCGTTGCCCTCTTCATCCTTGAGAATACCAATGCCAAAGCCTGCAGCACCTTGCGTGAATGTTTTGCCGCGATACTCATCATCGCCGTGACGGTCGATAAGGACACCAACACCGAAAACACCACAGCCAAGTGAGAATGCATCTGCTGAGTAGGTATCATCGCCTGCTTCATCTATGAGAATAGAAACACCAAACCTTCCACAGGCAATCGAGTAGTTGCCTCCTTTGTACATGTCATTGCCTGCTTTGTCGACCCAAACATGAATCCCACCTTCATTGTCACACCGGTATTCATCATCACCGCCGAGATCAATGAGGACTGCAAAATCCTTTGTGTAGATGTTTGCGCCTGTATCACCGACAACGATCTCACCGAAATCGCATTTTTCATAGTACACAACATTGCCCACAACACCATCAATCGTACATGCTTCTCTGTCAATATGTGCTAACCACTCAGCATAATCCAAGGATGCAGACAGCAGATGGGCACCTGCAGAAAAGAGTTTTGCATACTCTACGTCAGTGGCGTTCGCTTCGAGCCAGACAGTCAGAGAGTCATATTCATTGAGGCTCTGTCTGTATTCGTCAATAGACGCGGTTAGTTCTGGCGAGAAAAGTGTGAGATCTTCAAAAACCTGACCAAGTTCTGCTGGTGTTCTGGAAAATGCCTCAGTCACGAGTTGGTCGCTGTGACGGAGTTTCTGTTTGAAATCAAGCTTCCTGTTTTCAGTTTTCAGGTTATACAATCTGATCAGACGACTGTACATCTCCTGTTCAGATGGTTCCCAGACCATCTCATCTACTGAAAGCACAAAATCCACAGCGTGCAATGGATTGTTCAAGAGTTCGTCAGTAATCGCAAAGCGGTAGGCACTGCGAGGCAGATAGTCATCTCGAAATGCGATATCATTCCGTGTAAGCCCAATATAGGAAAGGCTGGAATCAAGGTAGGTTTGCCACGATTGTACTACAAGAAAGAAGATAAGCACAGAGCATTATACTAAAGACATAATGAAAATCAAGCGTCCTCAATGGGGCGAAACCCGCGCATCATGATAATCTAAGATATCTCGTAATAAGCAAGAGAATAAACATCCGGGGCGAGCCCGAATGGACAAGGTTTTTTTGCGCTACAGCGGGAGTACTATGGTGTATATGTTACCACTCAGGACCGATCGTAAAATAGAATTTCCAGTCATCAGTCCAGCGTTTGAAATCATGAGCTCGCGCCCACTCGAAATTGAAAACAATATAGAACATGCTGAATCTCACGCCGCCGCCAAGGCCCATTTTGAGATCCTGAAGTTGAAACCCGTCATCTGAATTATATACAGTGAAAGAATCTGTATATACCCCGCCAAAATCACTGAACAGAACACCACGGACATTCCTGATTTCCATGGGTAGCGGGAAGGATATCTTGAGACGGTCAATAAAAGGGAATCGGTATTCAAGATTGAGAAAACCTACTTTTGAGCCGGCGAATCTATAGTAATCATAACCACGCAAGGAACCGGGTCCACCTATTGACCAGTGTTCAGCATCCCGACCGACACTCGCTGCAAGTACGAGCCGTGCGGATAGATTCGCACGGGGAGACAGGCGAAAATACCGGCGGTGATCGAGAACAACACTCCTAACATCCCGTCCACTGAAAATCGTGCTGTATGCTGACAGCCGTGAACGACGACCACTGTGCGGTCCAAGATTCCCCCATTTAACGTTATCATATACCAGTGCAGCACTCGGGTAAAATATATTGTAGCCCGTGTACGCCCTCTGCAACGTTGCCCACGGTGGAAGGATGAAGTAACCAAGCCAGCGTGACTCATAGAGCCGGTACGCAAACCATCCAAGCTCGACCCTGAAGAATCGGTCAAATGGATACTGTATAAACGCAGCAACACCGAGATAACGCCATTCAATGAGATCAAACCCTTCGCGGAAATAGTCGAAATAATGATATGCCATAACACCATAGTCGATCCTCTTCTTGATATACCAGTAATTGAGGAAAATGTCCGAACCGGTGAGACTGCCATACAAATCAGTGGCGACGAGAAAATGGTGATTACCGAGAATATCACTGAAACCGAGTTGGGCGAGTCCTGCAAATCCCAATGACGAGTAGTATGACGCTGATGCCGTGAAGTAATCAATTGTGAATTTCGTCCTGTAGTTCTCGATCCTCTCTTCATCCAGTGCCATCTCAGAATAATGAGCATCACTAATCTGTTCCTGAAGAGCATCGGCGTTTTCCATTTTGGAAACAGGATCTTTCACCACGCACACATCATATCCGTAGTTCTGGTAGTGGGTAAAGGCAATTTTGCTGCCATCACGAGAAATCGATGGATAGTAGATACCGGTGAGTATGTTCGTCTTCTTCATCACGGTCGCGCTGTCCCCGGAATACCAGTAGAGATTATAGGCGCTGTCATAGTCGGCAATAAAAAACAGACCACCCTGTGGATCATACAAGGGTGATGCGACATAACTCGTTCGTGGTATGATGCGTCTGACACTGGCACCGTCATCAATGAACACAGCATAGCTCCCGTACCGATATCCTTCATTACTATCAGGACGGTCTGAGACAAATGCAATCGAACCATGTTCAGAAAAACTGGGCTGTTTGTCTGTGTATATATCATCGGTTACTTGCTCGTAATTTCCGGATGCCACGTCAAGCACATAAATATCTGTGTACCCATCTTTGAGTCCACTGAAAGCAATCTTTTTTCCATCTCGTGAGAACTGTGGAGCATATATCGCGTCAAGCCCGAGGATGAATTTCTTATAGACAGCGCCACCCTGTGCATCGACAATGTACAAAACATCATTGCCATAGGCGCGTGCCGCAAAGGTCACGAAACTATCATTCGGTGACCAGGAAACACCGCCCTGAAAGAGATGCAAATTCTCATAGCCCGCAGAATAACGCGCCTTGACCAAACGCCTGATGAGTGCACCATCAATACTCGAGACCACAACCAGCTCAACGTCGCCCTCCTTATCACTAATAAATGCTATCTTGTCTCCATGCGAAGATATCGCCGTTGACGTATTGTATGCAGTACCCGTGTAGTCATGATCATAGACAACCCGTGCAAATTCATCGAAATTCTCTGAGAGCTCGATTTTTGGCCAGTACATTGCCTGGTAGTATTTCAACCACTGCTCATCGAACTGTTCAACGGTGACTCCGAACATATGCATAATGACGGCATCAAGATTCCTTTGTGCCTTCATCATATGGATAAACTCACCAACCTTCTGCCGACCATATTTTTCAGCCAGGTAGTTGTAGAACGCCTGCCCCTCTTTGTAAATAATGTAGCCACCATACCGACCGAGGAACGACAATGGTATTACTTTGTTGTTCATCACGAGGTCGCGCATGATGATATCAGCCTCAAGATTCCACCCGACCGACTCGAACTCAGCGTGACCTTCCATCACCCAGAGTGGTATGCTATACAGAATGTCGCCGCTGAAGATCGCTTCCATTCTGGATGGAAAGAATACAGCAAACTGGAACACATGTGTGAGCTCATGAACAAGCACATGACGGAATTCCTCATAGTCACCGGTATACGGAACCACCATGCGGTTCTTCAGTATCTCGGTGAAACCTCCGACACCTTCTTCAATGAGCGACATGGTGATATTGGTCTGGGCGAAATCATTGGGTGAATTGTACAGAATGACCGGTATTGTAAAATCGATTTCTATGCCAAGGTCCTCACTGAGCATCGCATAACCATCTTCAAGCACTCCCTCAGCGAAGGCAGCTAGGTCTTCACCACCTCGGTCAAAATGGATATTGAAGTGTTCGGTCTTGATGACGCTGAAATCAAAATCCTTGTACTGAATCTTGTTTTGTCCAAAATACTGACTGAAAATGAGTAAACTGATGAGTGACAGGGTATTCATATATGACTATATATTAGATGGAACGCGATGTCAATCTGTTTATTGACTCAGTAGTAACATCTTCATATAATGCTGTATGCACATTTTTGTGAGTGATGCGCATATCCGCAGAGACCGTGATCGAAGTGCACGTATGCTCAGTCAGTTCCTCCACGATATGAGACCGCATATGTCGCAGCTCTACATTGTCGGCGACCTTTTTGAATTCTGGTTTGAATACAAATCTGTTCCACCGAAGCGTTATCTCAAAACACTCGCAACATTATGTGATATTATCCAGAACGGCATACCCGTTCACTATCTCCTCGGCAATCACGAAATCATGGTTGGTAATTATCTGAAGAACGTTGGCTTCACGGTTCACGAACAACCCACTGCCTTCACCATACACGGTAAACGTGTTCTTGTCGCTCATGGCGACAAAATCGATAGAAGAGCGTGGTCGACGCTATGGGAATGTCTGCTGACATCAAAGATCAACCGCTCGTTGTACCAAATTTTTCCTCCTGATATCGGCATTCTGATTGCGCAATCTGTAGCAGCACTATCAAGAAGAAGACCGTTCAGTGCCGATGTGTCTGAGTCCCTTGAGAAATACGCACGGACGCAGCTGCGAGACAATGACATCGTCATTCTTGCACACTCACATATCCCAGCATTTGTCGAGCTCATTAATCGGAAGTACTATATCAACCTCGGAGATTGGATAGGACACTTCACGTATGCTGCAATAGATAAAGAGACAGTAGTTCTGCAGCGCTACCACAAGAAAGGTATTTGACATTATCCTGGGAAAACATGTAATTAGATCTTCTTGCTCAAGAATTTCCGCGCTCTGAACCAGAACGAGGTAACGGCTTTTATTTTTTCCAGATTCTCTTGCGTTGCCTGTCTCCCGACTTCAACGAGCTCTTCGAGAGATGAAAAATCCGCCCAGTGAAAGTCGCGCGTTGCCGGTGCGATAACACAATCAGCTCGTGCGAGAATTTTCTGGTCAAAAAAGTATCGCACGAACGACTGCGCACGCGTGCTTATTCTGAAACCAGTATCAGGAATCCCTTTGTAATGTGGACGGTGACCAAGATAGACCGCAATCACAATACCAGCACCGAGTTGCTCTACAATATCGACGGGTATGTTATCAATGACCCCGCCATCAACGAGAACCTGCTTTCCTGCTGTGAATGGTGGAAAGATACCGGGTATTGCACAGCTCGCCCACACAGCATCAGCGAGTGCACCTGATGTGAAGATGACCTCGTCTCCAGACTGTATGTCGAGTGCACTGCAGGCAAACGGAATCTTGCAGTCGGCAAATGTTGCCTCACCAAACACATCCTTGTACAGCTTTCGTGTTGTCTCAATCTTGGAGTGTGATTTTTTGAAAAGCAGAGACCCGAGGTAGAATTTCTCAAAGACCTCTCTGCGGAAACGTTCAAAGGTCTCATCTGACTCAGTATAGAACTTATCGAGGCCTAAATCCTTGAACTCCTTTGAATGTATCATCTCGCGCGCACGCTCCCGCATGGCACGTGCCGACCCGTACAAACAATAGATGGCACCGATGATTGAACCGATTGAAGTTCCGGCCACAACGTGCGGTCGGATACCGTTTTCTTCAAGGACTTCAAGCACACCGATGTGCGCAAGCCCCTTTGCTCCACCTCCGCCGAGCGCAATGCCAATGTGCATCATTGCTTTAGGTCCTTATCATCGTATGTGCTCACAGCTGTGGACTGAATGAGTACCCTCATACACTGAGCGGCAGCAAATGGCATATAGCTCATGGCATACGTATACTTTTGCCTTTTATCTCTTGCCTTTGCGATTTTTGCCCAAATCTTTGATTTGGTAGCAAAAACCAGCATCCCGTTGCGCGTCAGCGCTATCGGGATTGCCCTGATATTCTGATACCCGGTTATCCTTCATCCTGATAATCTGATGTCCTGTCCTCCCGACGCACTGTCCTCGCCGGTACGATCTTGTCCCTGCCGGTCTCTTTTCCGTAGTAAACCGCTC
>DAOVBK010000156.1 GCA_030670605.1 Candidatus Stahliibacteriota bacterium | reverse complement strand
TACTTTGATGGTACAGCGGTAATATGTTCGCTCGGTGTGGGCGGCCTCGTTTGTGATAGTATTGAGCTGCAGAATATGAGCACGGTTTTTGGGCCTGCTGATTCAACGAGAGTGCTCACCTCTGGAAATGCAGTGGCAGTTCCTCCGGTTGTACCCGGTGGTTTCAACATGTCATATGTTCCTCTTGTCGTGCCACAACTCAACATTGGACTTATCGCCGGTTCGGAAATCGCAATACGCTATTTTCCTTTCAGATTCAGAGGTTCTTACGTGAATTTCTTCGGTATCGGTCTTAAACAGGAACTGACTAAGCTGCCACCCATGAGCATGGTGCCAATGCCTCTTGCTATTGCTCTCGGTGGTGCATACCAAGCTTTCTATATTAACGATTCATTAGGTGAGCAGGTCGTTAACAGCCGCACGTGGAGTGTTCAACTCCTCATGTCAAAACGTATTGCTGTCTTTGAACCGTTTGTTGGCGTGGGCATTGAAGGTACAAAAGTCCATTTTCCTTACGAGTTCAAATACGACATACCGGATACCAATAACCCAGGAAGTCTTATTACCGTGACCGAGGAGATTAACGTCGAGATGCATGGTGAGAATGAGTACCGGGCAATGTTCGGTTTTTCGCTTCGGCTTGGTTTTGTACTCCTTCACTATGACTATAATATCATGCCCTATGCGACGCATAATGCAATGATTGCGCTTTCTATTCGATAGCCTGAGTGAGGTTATAGCCCTACAGCGCGAGTAATAGGAGTTCCAGAACGAGTGCACAGAGTGCACAGTACAGCAAAATCGTAGACAAATCGCTACCGGTTACATCCCTTTCGAGACTAATTGTCGATATGGTAAGTGCTGTTGCCGCTTTCGTGCCAAGTTTTTTTACACTACCTTCTTCTGGAATCACATTGACACCGACGACTTGACCATCCACTGAATAGAATCCAGGAATCTGGAGAACGCTGGAATCGGGAACAATTGCTCCGGTTGGAGCTCGTACGGCTTGTGCACCAGTGATTGTCTCGCCGAGAAACAATTCTTTGTCATAGGATATGCCGATGCTACTTGTCGTAAGCCGATATATCATCGGTACAAAAGCCGCCGTGTATATGAGGTCGGTCGCATGGGGAGTTACCGGTGTGGTGATAACAACGAGATTATCATGTCTGATAATAAAAGGATGATTGCCGGTGAATCGTGCGATTACTTTCTTCCGAGGGGTTACTTTCTGTACGCTATAAAACCGCGCATTCAGTAAGGTTGTTGTGCCGACAAAGACATCGAACGTGGGATCGGAATAATCAATCCAGTCGAGGGTCACGTACCCTCGCGGTAATAGCAGTGTATCGACTGTGCAGCACGGTTCGATGAAATCCTTGAGAATGGTGCCGACGGCTTCTCCCAGAAAACAGAGTACTGCTTTTTCCCTCTGTGTCCTGAAGTTGTCGAGCTTGATACGGTCGCTCTCGGTTATGTCCTGAATACCATTGAGCACTATCACATCAAAATCTCGTAGATCAGCAGCACTTAGGTCACCCACCGACTCAACACGAAATGGTGCGCGCGAATGTGATGATGTGCTAAGCGCCGAGCGCAGAAAGTCATCATGACCGACAATGAGAATACTGAGTTGTTTGGCAGGAGATTTTGAAAAATAATATGTGTTATCAGTGGCGAGACTATCGTCGTATATGGTTACTGTACCGTGGCGCATTGTGATCGGCATGAGGAATTCCAATAGCATAGTGCCATTCGATTCGATTATGCATTCCTTTTCCCGGCGGTCATCATCAGTTTCTATTGCCGTTGTTCCACGCCATGTGCGCAGTGAGTGGTTCGTAACCTCAACGAGCAATGTGTACTGCTGTAACGGTACAGCAATTGGATCTTTGAGTGAAACACGGTTGATGACAACATTGCTGCCGAGCGGTATTTCGAGCCAGTTGAAATTCTCGCTACTCAGCTCAACCGGGAAATCTCTAAAATTGTGTTCCTGACCATCCCCCATATATATGTATTCAAGAGGGTAGCGATGTTCACTAACGTCGATGCCCACGAGCGCGTCGCGTATAGTGCCTGTTTGATATGAAAGAGTGATGTCTTCAATGAGTTTGTACGCCGATGTTTTGCCAACACCGTGGAGTACCGTTAGGCTGTCACGCTGACCAGGATTGCACAGAGGCACAATGAAAAACTCTGATTTTGGTGAATAGCGAGCGATGATATCGTGCGCGTTTTCCTGAGCACGTGCGAAGTTATTTCCATAGCCCATGCTGTATGAGTTATCGAGAATAAGCACAACAGATGCCGAGCGTCCAGCACTGAACAGTACTGATTTGAGGTGCGGTCGTGAAAGGCTCAAGAACAGAAACAGTATTACCAGACATCGTAGTATAAGCGTTAGGATTTCTCGCAGCCGCAGCCACCCAAACCGTTTTGCTTCTGTTTTCTTCAAGAACTGGAGCGTTGAAAATGGTACTTTTTTTAGCCGTTTCCGAAACCACAGGTGGATAACTATCGGTATGGCAGTGAGAGCGATACCAAGGAGGTAGAAAGGATACTGAAACGTCATAGCAGTTGTGCACGCTTGTGCAGATATGCAAAGAGCGCCTTGTCATAGGGTGTATCAGTGTTCATTACTTCATAGTCGATGTGCGAGCCAAGGAGCCTATGGCGATACAAATCGAGCAGTTCGCGGAACCGTTTCTTGTAGGATTCGCGAATCAATTGTGGCTGTATAACCATCTCAGTCCCATCCTCAAGGTCTGAGAATATTGCAGACTTCGTGAACGGAAAATCGAGCTCGTCCTGATCAAGGATGTGGAACACAAGTATTTCATGCTTGCGGTAGCGGAAGGAACGTAATGAGCGAATGACAACGTCCGGTTCGTCAAACAGATCAGAGAGAAGTATCACCAAGCCACGCCGCTTCATTTTCTGGGCGAGCTGGAGCAGTATGGTGGAAAGCCGTGTTTCTCCCTCTGCATGTGCTGCATCGATAATTTTGAGGATTTGCATGAAATTACTTCTTTTCGCAGAAGGTGCGACCATTTCTCGTATGGCTGTATCGAATGTGGCAATACCCACACTATCCTTTTGTTTGAACAGCATATAGGCAAGGCTCGCGCTCAAGTATTTAGCATACTCGAGTTTGCTCACCTTTGTACCGTAGCTCATTGACCCGCTCTTATCGAGCAGTATGTATGCCCTCAAGTTTGTTTCCTCCTGGTACTCCTTGATATAGAAGCGGTCACGTCGTGCGTACACTTTCCAGTCAACGCGCTTCGGTTCATCACCGGGCATATACTGTCGATAGTCAGCGAATTCCTGGGAAAAGCCCTTGAATGGGCTTGCGTGCAGACCGCTCATGAAGCCTTCCACGACCAGCCGCGCCTTGAGGTCGAGTCGTGAAAGCCGTGCCAGGACTTCTGGGTTAAGATATTTTTTTGAAATAGTCAAATGCTTTTTGCATGCCCTGCTCAAGCGTAACATGTGGTTGCCAGTCGATTGCTGCAGATGCTCGTGAACAGTCTACTACATTTCGAAACACCTCACCAGATCTTTCTGGACCGTGCTCGCATGCAACCTTCTGTTTTGTCACGCGCTCAAGCATGTGAATAAGGTCGTTCACACTTGTTTCTTTGCCAGTTCCAATATTGAGAACTTGTGATGCGTGGTCGAGTGCAGCGATATTCGCGGCAACGACATCACTGACATAGACATAATCCCTCGTCTGTTTTCCGTCGCCAAAGATGATGCAGGTGCCGTTATTCAGAATCTCTTGGATAAATATGGAAATGACGCCCGCTTCGCTCTTTGCTATCTGGCGTGGTCCATACACATTGCTGTAGCGGAAAATAAAGTAATCAATGTCGTACAACTGCGCAAAAAGTTTTGCGTAGTGCTCAATCGTCAGCTTAGAAATGCCATAGGGTGAAGCTGGCATGGGTGTAAACTCCTCAGTAATCGGAAACGTGCGTGGTTCACCATAGATAGCACCGCCGCTTGAAGCGAAAATGAATTTCTTAACACCGTGCTTCACGGCTAACATGAGGAGGTTGAGTGAGCCCATGATATTCACATTAGCATCAAACAAGGGATCCTCAACAGACGTGCGGACATTGATTTGAGCAGCGTGGTGATTAATGGTGTCGAACTTCTCCTGAGCGAAGATGCTATCAATACTTTTGTTACAGATATCTTCTTGATAAAAACGTGCCTGCGGATTGCGGTTCTTGATGTCTCCGGTTGAGAGGTTATCTATGATCGCCACATCATGCCCGTGTTCAATATAGGCATCCACAATATGTGAGCCAATGAAACCACAGCCGCCCGTAACCAGTATCTTCATATCAGGATTATACCCCAAAAAAGGCAAGAGTCAATCTCGTACTCGTGTTTCGTATGTCGTATTCGTGGAATTAGCACAGGGAAAACGGGAAAAGGTGAATAGGGAATGGTGAATTGTGAATCAAGGTGGTTCTGAGAGTAATTCGGCCTATTTCCCATTAACCATTCACAATTCCCTTCTTGTTTCAGAAGAGCTTACAGCGCTGGCAAATGTCGCTTTTTCATACACTTTTGTCTTTTGCCCTTTGCCCTTTACCTTTGCGATTTTTACCCAA
>DAOVBK010000048.1 GCA_030670605.1 Candidatus Stahliibacteriota bacterium | reverse complement strand
TTTGCTATAGATTCGCTCGGTATTGCTGATTCACTCATCATTGACAATTGCTTTCAGGTTATGGTCGGAACTGCACAAAATGGACACAGCATTTGCTTTGAACTCGAGGTCAATGATACATCGCGCATCCTCACCTTTTCTCCTACAATGCTCATCGGAACACCAGTCCTCTCGGTCAGTGATTTCTGTGTACTGGCTCCGCCGAGCATGCCTGGCGAGACTGACTCTTTATCTGTATATATTGAGAACAGCGGGTTTGGTTGTGGACACGGGCTTATCGCACAGCTCTCAACCAGTGACCCCTATGTTACGGTGCTGACTGATAGTGTCGCGTGTGGTGACCTGTATCCTGATTCGATCGCAGCGGCTGAATACTTTGTTGTTGAGGTCAATGCTGGCTGTCCAGCTGCTCATATTGCGAATATGATAATGACACTGACAACGCAGGATTATGCATTCCAGGATACGTTTGTGCTGCTCATCGGTGAAACCGGATTTCACGATGATATGGAATCAGGTGGTGGTTTATGGACGACCGGCGGCACGAACAACCGATGGCATATTTCAACCCAGCGTGCATTCAGCCCGACGCACAGCTGGTACTGCGGTGACAGCACGACTGGCGAGTATCTCCCGAATATGGACTGCTACATACAAAGCGTCCCGTTCATGGTCCATGAGCAATCACTGCTCAGTTTCTGCCGTTGGTTCCACGTCCCGGTGTACGGCACTGATGGTTTGTATGTTATCATCATCCACGACGGTCAGTATGACACGCTCGATTTCATGGGCACTGGAGGTGCGCTTGGAAGAGACCTCCAGAGTTCGTGGTTCGAAGAAAAGTATACACTCGATGCATATGCTCCGGGCGATACAATCCAGGTAAGACTCAGTTTTATCAGCGATAATGAATTTGGTGTTGGTGAAGGTTTCTACGTTGACGACATAACTGTCGAACACGTTTTTGGTGTCGATGAGTTTGACAACAGCATAGTGGCATGCACATGGCTCGAGCTCAAGCCGAACCCGTTCACCAATGACCTCACCGTGTCATACATGCCACCAGCAGATGTCGCCCATACCGAAGCGTGCTGCTTCCGTATATACGATGCAAGCGGCAGATGCGTCCGTACCTATGACATGCCAGTGCCTGATATGAGACAACCATTGATACTACAATGGGATGGTACTGATGACCAGCACCGTGCCCTACCTGCGGGAGTCTATTTTATCAGAGTGACTGCAGCGCAGGAATCGGTTACGCAAAAGGTCGTATTTGTGCGGTAGATTTACTGGGGTCTGACCCCAGTAGATTAAGGATGGTGGAAACTTCGCCCGGGGTATTGTAGAAATGAGGTGAGAATCTGAGGCAGTTGTTGCGCAATGAAATAACGACATTATGACTGGTCAGATGCTCAAGGAGCCGCTCTGCATCTTTTGCAGGCTTGATACTGATGATACCCGATTGTAATCCACGCGCAGGCGTGATGATCTCAAAATCCATATCTCTGAACCCTTGCCTGAGCTGCTGTTTCAACTTCTGAATCTGCTCAACGCGTGCAGGACCATATTCAAGTAATACCTTAATATTCTCCGCAAATGCGCTTATTCCTATGATGTTTCTTGTGCCCTGTTCAAACATTCTCGCATCACTGTACAGCGGTGGTCTGAGCTCAATGTTATCGAACCCTGGCCACTCGGCACCGAGCCAACCAGTATGGAATCTGTTGAGGGAATTGAAGTGCTCCTTATTGACATACAGAAACCCAGCACCACTCGGTCCGAATAGCCACTTTGCTGCACCGCAGGCAACAAAATCAACGGGTGTATCCTGGACAGAAAAATCGACGGCACCAATTGCCTGAATGCCGTCAACAACAAGATAGATATTTTCCTGTCGGCAGAACGCAGCCAGCGGTTTTAGGTCAATCATCTCACCAATGAGAAAATGTACATGATCAATAACGACCGCCTTTGTTTTTCTTTCACGGTGTTTCCGTACCACGTCAACTGCGTCTTTGCCAAGAAAAGAAACATACTTTTTCTTTACGTACGGCAGATTGTGGTCAGCAACGTATCTCACTGCAGGAAATATCTCATCCATAATAAGAACGGTGTCACCTTCATGCAGCGGCAGATTAATCAATGCAATGTAAATGCCTTCAGATGTATTGTGTGTGAGAACGATCTCCTCAGGTGTCGCTTTGATCAATCGCGCAACTGTTGCCCGCGCACTACGTACACGCTCTAGGTACGCGTCCAGGTCGAATTCTGCCTGCCGTAAGTATGTTTCAACACACTGCATGACTGCGCGTTGCGCTGGTAATGACATAGGACCAGTGCCCGCATGATTGAAGTATATTTTCTCGTGTGTAACGGGGAATAGTTCCCTCTCGTCCTTACTCATACTCATTCTCCAAAGCAGTCGCAAAGACATTCTCCGGTATTTCTCTGAAAAATGGCGAAAGTGTTGTCAGCATGAGTCCACCCTGCAGTGTATCCCGCGCTTGCGCTTGCGTTATGAAGACCTTCTTGCGCGCCCGCGTGAGTCCGACGTAGAGCAATCTGCGTTCCTCTTCATACTGGAACATTTCGTGCTGACACTTGTAGTGCGGGATCAACCCGTCTTCTAATCCGGTAATAAACACAACGTCGAATTCAAGACCTTTGGCATTATGCAGGGTCATGAGATTGACCTTATGTGCTGTCTCATCCCATTCATCAATATCACTGCGCAGACATACGTCGGCGAGGTAATCCTGTAGTGTCGCATCGGGTCGCAGCTTAACATAATCTTTTATGGATATAAGTAACTCTTCCACATTTTTCCTGCGGATGTAGTCTCTTTCAGTCTTATCCTGGTCCAGGCTCGCAAGGTAGCCACTGTCTTTCACAACACGAAGAGCGAATTCATAGAGATTAAGCCTCTGGTTAAGGCTAATCAGTTTTTGAATGAGTTGAGCAAAATCACGGACACGTCGCTTTGTCATTGTCGCGATATTCTTCACCTTTTCAACATTCTGGCATGCAGCAAATACAGAGATATGTTTCTCTTCTGCATACGCAGTCAGTTTCTCAACGGTCTTGAATCCGATTTTCCGCGCAGGAATGTTAATAGTTCTACGCAGACTGACCGAGTCTTGTTGGTTATTAACGAGTTTGAAGTAGGCAAGTATGTTCTTGATCTCTGCCCGTTCATAGAACTTGAGTGAACCGATAATTTCATAGGGGATCTGATAGCGCACAAAGCACTCCTCAAATACACGTGACTGGTAGTTGATACGGTAGAATATCGCAATCTCACTCGGATCAACGCCATGCATTTGCAACTCCATGATCTTACGTGCAGCATAGGCGGCCTCTGCGTAAGAATCCTGGGCAGCAAAGAACTCGAGTTTTTCACCATCTTCATTGCCACACCACAAAACCTTTGCTTTACGGTATTCATTGTTCTTAACGACACCCGAGGCTGCTTCCAGAATCGTTTTTGTTGACCGGTAGTTCTGCTCGAGTTTGACAACCAGTGCATCGGGAAAATCCTTTTCAAAATCAAGGATGTTCCGAATCTCAGCACCACGCCACGAATAGATCGACTGGTCATCATCACCAACCACGCAGAGATTGCGGTATTTCTGCGCGAGTAATCGAGTAAAAACATACTGTGCCCGGTTTGTATCCTGGTATTCATCTACGAGGATATACCTGAAGCGCTCCTGGTAGTACGTGAGCGTTGCTTTATCTTTCTGCAGAAGTTCGACCGCCTTCATGATGAGGTCATCGAAATCAAGTGCATTGTATTCAGCAAGCCGTTTGTTGTAGAGCACATAGATACTACGCATTATCTCGTCTTCGATCGAATCAACCGGTTTAAGATTCTGTTTCACCCTGTCTATTGCTTTATTGACCAGTGCCGGTGGAAACTCGCGCGGATCCATCTCCTTTTCTTTAAGGCACTGTTTTATCAGGCTCGTCTGATCAACCTCATCGTAGATAGTGTAATTCGCTGATACGCCTACAATTTTACGTAGTTCTTTGTTGTGTATGAGACTGTCTCTCAGTGTTTTAGCACACGTCGAATGAAACGTTCTGATCCACATCGCATGATTGAGACCGAGTAGCTTGTGAATACGCGTTCTCATCTCATCTGCTGCTTTGTTCGTAAAGGTGATCGCAAGAATATTTTCAGGTTGTGCATACCCCTTCTCAACGAGATATGCAATGCGATGCGTGATGACACGGGTCTTACCACTTCCTGCACCGGCGAGAATGAGTATCGGTCCTTTCCTAGCCTGTACTGCTTTCTTTTGTTCAGAATTCAAATGGAGAATGTCCACGCGCTGATTATAGCGTCGTACGTATGTAAGTCAACCTCTGTTGAGAATAGGTATAACCGGCTATTGCCTTAAGCCTATAATGCCGTATACTATTATTAAGGAGGCCTGATGAAACTCATGAGTTTATTGATATGTGTTGCATTCCTTTTTGGTGCTGAACAAGATGATACACCACTTTTGCGTTGGGCTGGTCCTCCTGGTTCACGACCAGGCACGTATGAAGAATGGATAGCCCAGAACCCCTACACTGATTTCGTCTACACACTTGAAACTGTAGTATACGGTGACGGCCGACAGGGAACGGTTGCCATCCTCACAAATCAAAGCATTGCCGCTCCCTTATCACCTGAAGTTAATCAACTTATCAGTAATCTGCAGGCAGAAGGCTACACCGTTTACAGCTACGAGGTTTCTGGCGGCACACCAGAAACCCTGCGCACATTCCTGCAGGAAATATATGATTCATGCGACATCGAGGGCGCATTACTCATTGGCAGCATGCCAATTGCCTGGTTTGAAATCGGGAATGACTTTAATCAGTACGGATACACACAATTCCCGTGCGATCTTTTCTACATGGATCTTGATGGCACATGGCTCGATACCATGAATACCGGGAACAATAGATACGATGGTCACACCAGTATAACTGGTGACCTCGCTCCTGAAATCTACATTGGACGGCTCTTGCCAACTGGACTCGGTGTTGATACGGTTCTAATAAATCACTATTTGCGCAAGGATAATGCATACCGACATGATACGCTTTATTTAAAGGGGCGCGCGTTGGTCTTTGTTGATGATGATTGGTACTACAGCGGTCCAGGCTGGGCTGCAGATGTTGCACTGCTATACCCAGATACAATGAATTTCTTTGACCGGGAAACAACACGTGCGGCAGTCTACAGACAGAAGCTGGATACAGTACAGGCATGGGTATCGGTGTTTGCGCACTCATGGCCTGGCGGGCATCAGTTTACATACAACAATGGTATCAGTCATGATTACTACTATGCGTATGAATATACGAATCAAGACCCGCCGGCAAATTTTTATAACTTCTTCTGCTGTTCTTTCAGCCGCTACACAGAAACGTGCGGTGGCAACCGGGCTATCTTCACGCAGACAAGCGGTGTCGGTTCAATCGGTTCTGCAAAAACGGGCAGCATGCTCAATTTCTACTGGTTCTACTACCCTCTGAGTCAAGAAAAAACATTCGGCATGGGCTTTAAGGAATGGTTTGACTATATTACCTTTAATAATTCCGTGACGTTTAGTGAACTGTGCTGGCACTATGGCATGACACTGCTCGGCGACCCGTTCCTAAAGCCGACCGGCCATGAACTCCAGATCGCAGAACAACAAATCGATAAGCTCAATAACCTGTTCACACTGTCAGGCAACCCGGCAACTGACCGTGTCACGCTACACTGCTCCTTTCCACACACAAATACAGTCAGAATCACGATGTATGATTGTGCAGGGAGAATGCTTACGACACACGATCATACAATTGTATCGGGTAACCAGAGGCTAACAGTCGAGCTTATTGACCACGCTGGAAGACCACTGGCACAAGGCGTTTACATCATGCAGGTTGATGTCAACGGTCGCAGCGTTACCGAGAAAATCGTCAAACTCTAGCACATCATTCATAACAAAAAGGCGCACCGGCTTGAACCAGTGCGCCTTTTTTTATCAACACCTCCCTAGTTAATTTTGATAACCTTGATGAGCGACTGTCCTTGTGCACTCCTGATAAGATAAACACCTGGTGCGACCGCTCTTCCACTGTTGTCCCGACCATCCCAGGTGATTTGGTCTGATTGTCCTATAGTCTGATCGTCCCATAGTCGGACTAACCTACCTGACACATCGTATATTTCGACACTGTTTAGTGTCCCGACGTCTCGTCGAAGATTCTCGCTTCGCGGAACATACTGCTTACTGCCCAATTGTAGCACAATTGTAACATTGTCTACAAATGGATTCGGGAAAACAGCAAACGGTTGCATCTCAGTGGCACCATGCTCCCATACCCCGGTTCCTTCTTCCTGAACAATGATATTGTCGCATATCGTCGAGGCGGTATCGCTCATATTGAATGTATACACACCGAAGTAACCGCGCGATACGCTGTCATTAATGATAGGACAACCATCCAGTTCGATGTCGTCGTAGAAACACCAGATAGAATCGGCAACAACCATGAGCTTGAATTTGTGCCATGATGACGACGCGGGCGCACCACCAGGGATCTCTGCGCCAGTCCAGTCCCGCAGCGCAACAGGATAACCACCTCCGGCAATAAGACCAAGCCGGATGCGTGCATTGCTGTCAAAATCACTGACCAGACGGTAGTAGTAGCGCGTTGCCGGGTCCATGCGCACGGCAACACCATTGTACGGACCCATGCCTGGAACAACGACAGTATATACCCATGCATCAATTGAGTAATCTGTTAGTGTCGAGTCTCCGGCATAGGTCAGCCCTGCGATACCCATGTATTCGTTAGAAATCCTGCCTGCCCAGCTGTCACCACCCGGTGTTGATGGATCATTAATTACACCCATGCTGTCGCCAATGCCAAGTGTATCAGTGAACCATGGATGCCAGTCAAGTTGCATATTTCCATCAGTGAAGTACTCTTCATAGAGCACCTGTCCAAAGAGTAGCGAGCATACCACGCAACAAATAAATACCACCTTTATCATAATACCTCCCTTACTCCTCTGGCAACCCGGGTACTGTCCGTATTCCCCGTTTTGAACCAGGAGTGTTATCAAACTCTTCTATAACATAGAAAAGCAATAGAGGATAGGAGCGCGGAAATTTCCCGTGCATGTATTCATGCGCAAGGTTCACGAACTCCAGCAGTTTCTTTTCTGATGGAAGTGCAGTTGTATCATCCGGGTGAACAATACGAGCGATTGTCCGCAGTTCGAACGAAGGTATGTCAACGAAAACCAGTGTTGCTATCGGGTTTTCCATAACATTCAAGAATGTGTGCGTTTCAAAGTCAGGTGTTGCGTACAGTTCGAGCGATGTCTGCTTGCGCCAGTCAAAAAATGCAGGGTCCTCGTAAAATGACTTGAGCACATCCATTTTCTCGGGCATTGGACTCTCGTACGTACTCTTGAGACGCTCTATTGCTGCATCAACATTCTCGTCTTTGGGTGCGAGGCCAATCCCTTTAATGGCATTGTTGAGCGTGAAACGGGAATCAAGCCTGCGCAGTCCGTACGTTGCAACTGCACCAGAATGTGGACCACCCCAGCCAGGCATCTTGCCGGTCTTGATGTGTTCAATGAACTCCTGCCGTTTCTCAGTATTCCATGTCCGGAACGCTTCGCTCATTTCCTTTATCGTGTATTCCTGCCATGTGCCATCGATACGCGCCTTGATGATCCCTTTACTATATCCAGATATATCAATAGATTCCTGGAAGAACATTTTTTCTTTCCAGAAGGACTTGTCAGCGTGCTCCCATTTTCCTCCCCATAACAAACGAGGAATCTTGCCCAGCAGTATGACGATCGGTGCAGCGAAACCGAGGGTCTTTAAAAAGTTCCTTCTATTCATGACACCTCCTCAGACAAAAACATCTGTGGTGGTCTGTCATCCACCAAAAAAACTAAAAGCCAATGCTCAATTCAAAACGATGTGTTGCATCAAGAATATCCATATCGACATGGGCATAGTTAATGTTGATCTCCTTATCCACGATCTCAACCTTCACACCCGTTCCTGCAGTGAACTTCTGCGTGTCATAGTTGATTTTGTATCCTCCTCTCAAGAAAAACATATCCATCATACTGTACTCAAGACCGATATGGAACTTCTCGTCTCCATCATTCGGATGGATACCATCAAACGCGACAGTAAGCCTGTTGTTCTTACTTTCAAAAAAGGCATCGTGCCCACCAAATACATCAAAAGCAATGCCCAGTTTGAACGCAAGCGGCAATGGAAAGGATTCTGTTGTGAGCCGTGCTTCCGCATCGGGATTACCATCAAAATCAGGCCATGGGTCGGTCTGTACAATGAGGTCGTTTCCGGACAGCTGCATACGCCCACCATAATTGACCATGCACATACCAAGTCGCAAACCTTTCCATGGCGTTCTCAGTATTGAACCAATATCAAAGGCAAAGGTCGCAGCACTCTCGTTATGAAGCATTTGCTGTATGTACTTTGCTGTCAAGCCAACCGACAATCGGTCAGATAACAGCGATGATGCCGTGAAGCCGAGTACGCCATCAGTATAGTCAAAGTACTGACCTGTTCCTTCCGGGTGCTCGACCGTTGTAATCGGTATGTCAGCACACGAGAGAAATGAACCCCACAAACAAAAATTTACTCTCTTCGTCGGCAGTATAAATGTCGCATAATTGTAGGCGAGGTCAGCGAACCATCGGGTGTGACCACCGTGTACAT
>DAOVBK010000010.1 GCA_030670605.1 Candidatus Stahliibacteriota bacterium | reverse complement strand
CCCTGAGATGAGCACGAGTGAGAGAATGATAACGTCTCGTGATGTGAGTCTCGGTAGAAAACGGAAGATGGCGAATATGACGAGTGACGCAAGTGCAGCAGGAATGATGACATAGATGAATATGCTCGAAACTGCGATTGGATAGTAGAATGCGGGTGCCTGCATTACAACGCCATAGGCAACGACGAGCGGAAGTGCAATAACCATGGTTGCCCATGACGCATACGTGCAGCTCTCAAACAACTTCACGAGGTAAATTGATGTGGGCTTGACTGGCAGCGTAAAGAGAAAATCCAGTTCCCGGTTATTGAAAAACGTCGAAAAGGATGTGATTACATTACTGAACACGAGCATGATAAAAAAAACAAAGAATGCCATCTCAATGATTCTGTCCATGAGTGCATATCCAATGACTTCAACGGTGGTCAGATAGCCGAATACGCGTAAAAAGAGATAGTACGCACCAAAAAGAAAGCAACTTATCACAAAAACGAAGGATATGAGCCGTAATAGTTTCATCGAGGCGATAGATGTTGCGAAGATTTTCCACCGTGATGAGACGATAAGCTGCAGGTGGTTCATTGTGCAGGAATAGTAGCGTCGAACGCCGTCAGCCTTCTGAAAGCTTCAGGTACATATTTTCAATATCATTCGCCCCGGAGATCGCTGCGAGTTCTTCAAATGTTCCCGTGAATTTCAATTCACCATGACTGATAATGCCAATGCGGGATGCGATCTCCTTGGCAAAAGACAGTGTATGAGTACAGATGAGCAGTGTCTTACCTTCATTTCGTAATTCAAAAAAGAGTTCCCGGACTGTTTTGCCACTCTTCGGGTCAAGACCGACAAGGGGCTCGTCGATAAGTATGAGATTGGGGTCGTGTAGTAACAATTGACACATGATGACCTTTTGTTTCATCCCATGAGAATAACTCTCTGCGTATTCATCGATCCAATCACCGATGTCGAACCGTTCAAAAAGCTGATGCATTTTCCGTTCGTACTGGTCGCGTTTCACATTGTAGATACCAGCAATGAAGTGGATGAACTCGCGTCCTGTCAGCTTGTCGTAAATGAATGGTTCATCAGGTACGTAGCCGATGACTGTCTTTGCCTTAATCGGTTCTTGCTGTAAGTCTGTGCCTTCGATATGGATGCTGCCGTCGGTTGGGTGAAGCAAGCCAGCGATCAGCTTGAGGGTCGTCGTCTTGCCCGCACCATTTGGTCCGAGAAGTACGAAGATTTCACCCGGCGATAGTTCAAGATTCAGATTCTTGACTGCCCAGACACCGTTATAACACTTCTTGAGATTTTTCGTGACGAGCCGGTTTATAGAACTATTATGGGACATGTTCGAGCACATTGATACGCAGTTTTCCAACGACCTGAAGCACCTTTGCTTGTTCTGCAAGCTCTCCTTCTTTTAGTTTCAGGTGTCCAACATCAGCCGGAAACTGATCAAAGGTTGGGTCGACCGGCACCCATTTGCCGAGCCAGACTGCGCACCACGCATGGTAGAAGTATGATGAGCCATCAAGGTTCACAAGACCGACATAGATCTTGGTTGGCAAGCCGACCGAACGTGCAAGGGCGGTGAACAATATTGAGTGTTCATTGCAGTCTCCCTCTTTTGTTCTGAGAACATCCAGAGCAGACGGCAATGAGGCGGTTGGGTTCTTCTTGATGAACCTGTAAACTCCATGTACGAGTTTTTCCGCTACTCGTTTTGCATTTTTTTCGTTTCCAATGAGGTCGCGCGCGGCTTTTATGATTTCCTCATTGCGGCATTGGATATAAACTGATGGTTCAAGAAATGCTGCGTGTTCGTCAATGGGCAGTGAATGGTCGGGCAGGTCATCTATTTGTGCGCGATATGACTCTACTATGATGGGGTCGTGTGCACGTATGTGCTGGAAATCATCATCAAGGTCCAGGTCTTCAATCGATATGTTTTCCAGTGAGAGTTTCACGTAGGAGAGTGTGGTCGGATGTGGTATTGTCGTGTTAAGCTTGACGGCAAAGAAAGAAAGGAGATCAAATGCCTGTGCCGGTTCAATCTCAGCGAGTGCTTCTTCGCGCGACATCGGTATCATCTCCATACCCATTGCCGGTACTGATTCCTTTATCAGCGTGTAGTCGTCGTCCAACCAGAGTCTCGACTGGATGCCCATGTAATCAAGGTCGACGCGCATACCGGTTTTTTCCAAACCCATAACATTCACCACCTCTTGATCCCCGACGCGTATGCGTGCAACACTCGACGATTGTGTTGTCGGGTCAAAGTACGGGATGCTGATTTCATCACCAGGTTTGAGGTTCCTTTGCTTGATGACCTCTTCGAGCGCATCGGGGATATACGGTTTTTCTTTGAGTGTGATTATCTGTGTGTGTGGCACCCCGTGGCTGTAAGAGGTGAGGGTCATTTTTTGATCGTGTATTGTACCTTCGATCTTTGTCGCATGTCCCGCAGTTGTGATCTCCAGGGAAAAATCTTTGAGTGTGTATTCATTATCTGTGTGCGCATACGTATGTGTTTGCAGTGTCCGTTGTTCGGTCATCATGACGAGTGTCATGAGCGAGCGGTTTTCAATGGTAAGCCCGGTTGCAGCGCGGGCTATTTTTGTGAATGAGTATCCGATGCGCTGTCCCTGGATAAAAATGCCAAGCCATTCTTCGGAAACGCCTGATTGAATAGTCTGTTCGACAGGAATTTCTGCTTTGCCGACCGGTTTTGGGATACGTATGATCAGGTAGACGGTGATTACTAGAATTACTAAAGCGATTGCGATACTCAAGAATTTTCTCACTTATTTCTCCTTGTTACGGTATTATACGCCTCTCCCTTTTTAGGTCAATGGTTGGTACTGCTGACATTCGTAATCGTATATCGTGAATCGTATTCGTGCGCAGATTGGTGTACAGCTACGAGTACGGAGACGAAGAGTACTACAGCATTACTGTTCGAGTGAAGCCCAGTATGGGCTGAATCGAGAACGTACATTAAGGAACTTCTCCACTCGGTCGCCAAACAACAAAGCGGCCACACTCGAACAATATTACTTGATTCACGTGAATTGGTACTAATTCTGCGCCCTCTGCGTGATTTCTGCGCACTTAGCGTCTTCCACGAATACGATACGTTTTGTCAACGGAAAGTAAAGCACACTGCGGGCTGATAATCCACGGCGTTTGTCAAACCGATCATCTTGATACTTTGTCTAACATCAATTGGGCGAAGCTACAGCTTTGGCGTATGTAAGCATGGTGGAATTGAGCTATATCGGTCTAGTGTATCCAGCAATACTCTAGGACACGGCCTACATTGATAGTACATCTACAAGAGGCATCGACGACAATCGCGTCTATCTGAATATAGTATGTCTCATAGTTCACGTTATCGGCGAATTAGCGCACCATTTTTGTAGTTAGTTGGTGAATCAGCAATAAATCTATTAGCGAGTCCATTCTGCCTGGGTTTCTAGAAACATGCCCGCGGAGTATTACTCTTTCGTCGTAGGATGGATATTTCAAAAGTTTCGACTATAGTCGAAGGTTCTTGACAAAAGGTTCGATTTCAATATAATGTTACGTGGAAGAAATATATTATGCTTTCAATCCTTGGTGGGAAAACAGGGAATTCAATTATGGTATCTTACGGAACTGGTACCTTGATAGATTTAAAGGTTTTGTCAAACGTAGACAGATTGAAATCGTGATTGGCAGTCGAAGGGTTGGTAAGACAACTATTCTGAAACAGTTGATCAAAAGACAACTTGAGAATGGTGTTCCACCAACTAACCTCTTATACCTCGCACTTGACCATCCGCAATTATCAGGAACGACCATCTCTGAGCATCTTCGTTTGTTTCGCAAAATTTTCATGCACGATCGAAGTAAAAAGTTACTACTATTCCTTGATGAAGTTCAGGAAAGTCCGCAATGGGAGGTCGAATTAAAATCGGTATATGACCTTGAGAATCTAAAAATTGTGTGCACGGGATCAACCTCCTCTTTGATAAAATCACAGGGAGGTAGACTTACCGGTCGACAGCTTGTAAACACAATCTATCCTTTAAACTTTGAGGAGTACCTTTCTTTTAAAGGAATCAAAGTGAGTCGTGCTGAAGGATACAAAATGGAGAAATTCGCAGATGAGTATTTAAGTTGTGGTGGATATCCAGAACAAGTACTAAGTCCTTCAAGCGAGTATTTGATTAATCTACTGGAAGATATAATCGCCCGTGATGTTGTGCGGCTTTATCGAATTAGAAAAGCAAATGTATTGAAAGATATCATGCGATTGTTATCAGCATCAGTTGGAAGCAGAACGAGTTTTAACAAACTTGCTAAGGTTCTAAGTATAAGTGTTGATACTGTAAGGGAGTATATCAGTTATCTTGAAACAGCATTCTTGGTTAAACCGCTGGAGAAGTGGACAACGTCTCATACTGAAAAGGTGTATGCCTATAAGAAATTCTATTTGGTCGATAATGGAATCAAAACTATTATGACTGGCAAAGGTGATCTGGGGGCCAAAGCTGAGAACAGTGTATTTGTAAGCCTATTGAAGACAAAACAAAACATCGGATATTATGCGGAGAGTGAAAGAGAAGTAGATTTTGTGATTGGAAGTTATAATAGACCATATCCTATCGAGGTAAAATATAGCTCTGGGTTTGATTGGGAAAGTAGAAAATTTTCAGGTATCAAGTTGTTTCTGCGTCGGTATCCCAAAATACGAAAAGTTCTCATAGTGACAAAAAATACTGAATCTCAATCAAGAGTTGATAAAGTCACTATTGAAACAATCCCCTTGTGGAAATTTCTATTGCAAAAAGTTGATGATGGCTCTAATTAACTCCGAACCTGTAGTTATTACAATGAGAAAGCTTCCACAGACTTTTCATACGATGGTACTGAGGCTAAACAAAGCATTGTGTGTCTGTGGCACAATTGGGAGTAAGCGCAGGACTTTGGAACATCCCGTAGCGTAGTGGCAGGGAAAAATCCGATTTCACTATTCTTCATAACTCTCACGATTACAGTAAAAATCGCATAAAGTCAAGATAGTCAAGCATTTGCACCCGTGTCTCGAGCGATCGAGAGGCTTCTGACTGTTGTTGGTTCCGTCCCTAATGCGGATAATGGGGTCAAATATACCTTCGTTAGAAACTCCGGTACACACGGTCTCGACATTGGACATAGGGCTCTAGTCCGGGCTTCAATCTCCGCATAACGCTCCCGTACCTGTCCTGACACAAATTGCCACACCGGTGATGACGTCAGTTAAACCGCGCCGTATAACATATATTGAAATGCCGCATAAACTCTGAACAATTCATGGCATGATAAGATTATTGAAGGCAAAAAGGCGAGGAAGGCTGGAATCTACAGGGTGATACGTGAATAGTGAGTGGAGAAAAGTGGGGGCCTTGATAGCCTTACTGCCGTACAATGACATGACATGCCTTTTATGGAACACCCTCACCTTTACCCCGTTAGAAATTCCATCTTTTCTCAAGATTCTTACTCTGTCTCGCGAAGGGGTCTTTTCGGTGACTTTTGGGCATAGCTTAGCCTGCGCTTCAGATTTCTAACGGGGTGAATCCTCTCCCTCTGCAGGGAGAGGGAATCTTTATGCTAATGACCAAAGCCTAAAGCCTAATGCCCAAAGCCTAGAGATGCCTTGACTAAAGTCCGTTTTTGGCTATAGTAATACTTCGAGGAATAAAGGAGCATACATGTCAGAGATACTTCAGGAACTTCTTGTCAAGAACGAAAATAAGATTGTACTTGTCATCCTTGACGGTCTCGGTGATCTCCCGGATCCAGACAAGACAGCACTCGAGATTGCGAAGACGCCAACCCTCGACAAACTCGCAAAGAATAGCAGCTTTGGTCTAACCGTGCCGGTTGCTCCGGGTATAACGCCCGGGAGTGGTCCGTCACATCTGTCCCTGTTTGGCTATGATCCGCTGCAGCATCAGATCGGACGGGGTGTCCTCGAGGCGCTCGGTATTGATGTGGATGTCGAGGAAAAGGACCTCGCGGTCAGGGCGAATTTCGCCACGATCAAAAATGGTGTCATTGTTGACCGTCGGGCTGGACGGATAGCAACTGAAGAGTGTGCACGGTTGTGTAAGAAGCTTCAGGCAGCGCTTGGAACAATCGATACTATCCCCGTTGTCATACGACCGGCAAAAGAACACCGTTTTGTCGTCAAGTTCGTGGGTGCTGCTCTTTTGGAAAACGTCACTGATGCTGATCCACAAAAGGAAAACCGAACACCTGTTCTTGCGGAACCGAAAAGCGATGACGCGGTGCATACTGCTACAATTATCAATACATTTATCAAAAGTGCAGCAGAGGTCTTAAAGGATGAAGAGCGGGCAAATTATGTCCTCCTGCGAGGATACGCACGCAATCCGAATCTTGCATCGATGTCAAAAAAGTACGGTCTCAATGCCGCTGCTATTGCGACGTATCCCATGTATCGGGGGCTCGCAAAACTCGTCGGTATGGATGTTTTGCAAACCGGCGAGACGATCAGTGATGAGGTGGCAACGCTTAAGGAGAACTATCTGAAGTACGACTTTTTCTTCCTCCATATCAAAGGAACAGACAAGGCTGGTGAGGATGGGAACCAGCAGGAGAAGGTTAGGTGTATTGAGGAGTTTGATAAGTGTCTATTTAATATCACAAAGCTGAAGCCGAACGTCATTTGTATTACCGCAGACCATTCAACACCGACAATTCTTCATTCGCACTCGTGGCATCCGAATCCGCTTCTGCTCTTTTCTCACTTCACCTTTCCTGAGAAAAAAAGGTTCACCGAACGCAACTGCGCAACCGGTATGCTTGGAAGAATGCAATCTTTAGATATCATGCCGTTACTTCTTGCTCATGCCCTTAAATTAAAAAAATTCGGAGCGTGATTATGAAAAGTGAAATAGCAAAAAGGGCTCTTATTTCCGTAGCCAACAAAGAAGGCATCGTTCAGTTAGCAAGGGTGCTAAAAAAGTTGTCATTTGAAATCATCGCGACCGGCGGGACAGCAAAACTTCTGCAGGATAATGGTATTATTACAGTCAAGATTAGTGACTACACAGGTGGTTCAGAGAGCTCGCGCGTCAAGACGCTCAGCCAGCGTATTGCCCGTGAAATTCTTGAGACGGGAGAGATTGGACTCGTGGTCTGCAATCTGTATCCGTTCTTTGAGCAAAAAGGGAAGACTGCTGATGAAATGATAGAGTTCATTGATATCGGTGGTGTCACTTTGATCAGGGCAGCAGCAAAGAACCATAAGAAGGTTGGTGTTGTGTTTGACCACCAGCAGTATCCCAAAATCATGGATGCTCTGAAGAACAAAGCTTTTACTAAAGATGTGAGATTGAGTCTTGCGCAGCAGGCATTTGATTACATTGCCTGGTATGATGCGATTATCGCCGACTACTTAGCGCGGACCTTTAGCGAGACAGAATACTTCTCGAGAGCTGCAAAGAGATTCATCCCCATGCGATACGGAGAGAATCCACACCAGAAAGCCGCGTTTTATCTCAATCCACTACATCAGGATGATTTCAAAATCCACGGCGGAAAGCAGATATCATACAACAACATACTCGATGCTGAAGTATCATTTGGCGCAGTACAAGAATTTGATGAACACATTGCGTGTACCGTCATCAAGCACCAGACGCCGTGCGGCGTCGCAATCGGTGCAACTCAGGCCGAGGCTTTTGAGCGCGCATACGCGGCAGATTCATTATCGGCGTTCGGCGGCATCGTTGGTCTTAATCGGACGGTCGAGGCTGCCACTGCTGAACTTATTAAGAAACATTTCTTTGAAGTCGTTATTGCCCAGAACTATCAGGACGAAGCGCTGGAGATTTTGAAGACGAAAAAGAATTTACGTGTTGTTCAAGTTTCACCGAAACTACTGGAACGCATTGTGTATAGACCCGTTTTCAGTGGCATTCTTGTTCAGGAACGCGACCAGGTTGATTATGATGAATGGGAAATACCGACGAAGAGAGCGCCGAATGATTATGAGACCGATGCCCTTAAGTTCGCATGGAAGGTCGTGAAATGGACAAAGTCAAATTCTGTTGTTTTTGCGATAAAGGATAGAACAGTCGGTATTGGTGCTGGTCAGACATCACGGGTGGGGGCTGTTGAGATTGCGCGCCGGCTATCACCGGCAATGAATGCGCGTATCGTCATGGCATCAGATGCCTTTTTCCCGTTCAGGGACGGGATTGATACAGCGGCACATGGTGGGGTGACCGCAGTTATCCAGCCCGGTGGTTCAAAGCGTGACCAGGAAGTGATTGACGCCTGCGATGAACAGGGTATGGCAATGGTGTTTACACACACCCGGCACTTCCGTCACTGAGAGCCGGAAAGATACCAAGAACCAAGTTCCAAACCCCAAATAATATCAAAATCTCAAACTCTAACGAATGGAAGATGGGTTAGGGTTAAGATGCTGGAGAGATTAGATTCTCAAGCTTCCTGACCTTTGCCAATAAACCATCTGTGAGGGTTTGCTATAAAATTCCCCACAACCCTACTTCAAAGAACGCATCGCTTCTGTTGTCACCCTCAATATGTCCGTAGTTGTCGATATTTCTTCTGCCGATAGTGCCACGAGCATGGAGATGGTTACGAAATGAGTAGTTGAGACCGGCACTGAATTCAATTCTTTTCTCGACAATGCCCGAGGGAAATGGTGGGTTTATCGATCCACCTTCTTCTTCATAGGGCAGGAAAATGCTTCCTTCTCCTTTCCGTATATGTGAGAAGGCTACGTAGGGGTGCACATCATATGTACTGAAATATGCAACCGAGGCACGCAGTTCGTCAACATCATTACCAAGAGGGTATCCGAGCGGTCGATTATTCTTATGCCACACATTTATCGGATACCGCTGCGTGTAGACCCATTTGTTGACCCGTGTGTAATATGTTTTGAAAAAGAAATTGTGTGCAAAAACAGTTTTCGTACCAATTGTGAATGCGAGTTTGTGAGGATATGGTCTATTCTGATCGTCTTCGTACTGATAATCATCAATGAGGATATCAGCATAGGCAAGGACATTGAACAAACGTATTTGACAGTCAATGCGCCACATGACGTTATCATCCCGGTCAATGCCCCATTGTGAAATATAGTACGGAAAGAAGAAATTCAAGTATACTGGCTCGAGTGTGTTTCCCCAGAGAATGGCTTCGGAAAAACCGAGCTTAAGAAATCCTTTGAGATTAAACCCGAGGCGGTGCTGTGCGAGGTACCGTTGCTCTGCAGCATCGATAATTGTGAAGAGCGTATAAAACTCATAATACCTTCCAGGAATGTTGATAAAGTATCCATCATAACCTTCTGGATCAGGTGAGAGCAAGAGATCAAAACGGTCTGCATACCCGAGCACGAAGTTCCTGCGCCCGATTTCAGCATACAGCCGGCTCGTGGTGAATTTCATGAGACCTTCGTTCAGGTAGATTTGAAAGTCATTCCATGGTTCAGGTCCGAACATATCGATTTCGGAGCCGCGTTGGAACCGCAGGTCAAACGCGTACCGTATGCCTTCTGCAACCGTGCCGCCAGCTGCAAAATCGAGGAATCCGTAGTAGTATTCTGGTTCTGATTCGTATGTGCCATTGAGATGCAGCAGATATGAAAAATCCTCGTTCTTGATCACGAGCGGAGCTATGTACGATACGATTTTTCTATCTACGGCACGGAGTCTTGTATCTTCCAATAATAAGTTGCCGAGCTCGGGCATGAGCCACTCCATTGTGTATGGTTGCACTGATGGGATGTCAATGTATCCTTTGACCTGGAGATACTCAATATAATCCATATACGGTGAGTCGAGTGGTATTGAGTAACTCAATAATAGAAACAATAACATGTGTCCTCCTATAATAGAACGGTATCGTCATTTGTTGTATGGTAGAGCGGCCGGTATTGTACATGGTTTGTTGTTTTTTGCATAACATACACCCATGCCATACAACGATACAGGCAGCTATGCCTGATAACGTATAACAAAGAAACTATAGACTTGGACACTGTATCAAAATCCTTTTTCAAACAAAAGGTGGATTTTACCATCCTGCCATGACCCTCCTTTTGGCCAGGCAAGAACGAGTGAAGCATCCGCCAGTTGTGATTCGGCATGAATGCCGATTCCATAGGAATACAGAAGTTCTTTGTTAATGACAGCAATGTCGAATATCGGGAAAGCAAAAATCGCTTTGTATGCACAATTCATCCAGAAAGCATGGGTAACAAAGAATTGGTCTTCACGATAGCCGCGGAGGCTCCGAGCACCACCGAGACGGTAGTAATCAAAGAATTCAAATGAGTCTGTTTGTGCTCTGATGTAGTGCATTCCTGCATCCAGCCGATAGAAATTGTTTTCGAGGTCAACCTGTATTCGCCCCCGATCATACGTACGGAAGAGATAATCATAACTGAATTGGTTATGGCATTTCAGAGTCGGCGTTTCGTAGTCCACACCGAAACCGACGCCAATGATATTGTCAGTGTGTCCGCGCGAAACCGAGTCGTCGTCGAGAAGGGAGATCGATTCGATACCAGAGAGCATTCTGAATGTGAAGAGACGCCACAACGGCGCAGCAAAAGTAGCATGAAATTGGGTCAGTCGTATGCTATCATAGGTCCAGAGGGAAAAATTGGCATCGAGTACTGTCGGGTAGAGGAGGATGGGTTCAGTGAATTGCAGAGAGAAGAGCTTCTCGTATTCGTAACGAAATTGGAACCTGCGCAGTGTGCCAAGGAGATTAAGTGAGTAGAAAGAGAAATTGAATAGCGCATTTTCGTCGTCGAAGGAACCAGACGCCTGCAAGAAATCGCTGCTCTTTTCGGTGAGATTCAGCAGCACATAGTATTGATTGTTCTGCCGTACTATCCTTTCGTCAACTGATACGAATACGTCAGTCTTGAGCACGTTTTCCTTTGTTTGTGCTATGTCTTTGCTTGAGAAATAGTCACCCGGTTTGACGTGGGCGATTTTCTTGATACTATTTGTTCGTGTCTTACCGCTACTCTCAAACAAATAGTCACTCACAATAACACGTTCTCCTTCTTCAATAGAGAGGATTACCTTTTTGCCCATTGGGTCGTCATGCAGCTTCGGAACGACGCGACAGAATGGAAAGCCTGCATTAGTGTATATGTCGATGATACCTGCGATGATTTTTTCAACGTCGTGCGGCTCTGCAACGGTGCTGTCTGATTGGAGCAAGTACTGCGTAGAGAAGAAGATATTACCGGTTGCTGTAACAGGGATTTCACTCTTTGCCGCATTGACCGGCATTGCCATGACCATGATGGTCAGAAGCAATGTGCGATAGTTCAGTTTGCCGGATTTAATGATAGAATGTACGTTACGGAACCGGGCGGTCAATCGTCTATTGTCTTATGAATAGAATAAAAAAGGTTGCCATTTAACATTCGGGCTACCGATTTCATTGAGAACGAAGGTGAAATAATTCGGTCGCTTTGGCTTCCTTATGAGCTTCATTCGTTTCTCGTGAAGCGTCTTGTTTCCTTTACGGTTATTGCACTCAAGACAGGCACATACAAGATTTTCCCACAAATCATCACCACCGCGTGCCTTTGGTATGATATGGTCGGTCGTCATCATTCCTGACTTCTTGCCGCAATACTGGCACTGATGATTGTCCCGTTTTATGATGTTCTTTTTGGTGAGTGAAATTTCTTTACGTTTAATATGCACAAAGTATCTTAGTCTGATGACGGATGGAACACGGAAGGTGAGGCTAATACTGTGTAGCAATCTGCCGTCTTCATTCTCGATGAGGTCAACCTTGTTCAATACGATCAGTGTGATTGCCCGTCTGACCCGTAAGATCGTCAGCGGTTCATAATTTTGATTCAAGAGCAAGACAGGCGTCCGGAGCATTAGTTCAAGACTTTGAGTGGTTCGACCTTATCAATGACAAAATGACGTTTATAGCAAAAAAAGCCAAAAATGTCTGATGAATCATCGTAGGCAACGTATATTCTGAATGAATCAGGGATGCTGTGGTCAATGAATATCGAATCCGGATCGATCTCGATTTCCGCTTCTTTTGCAGACCGCACGAGCACGTCTATTATTTCATAGTCATTGACAGTCACTCCTGTTCGTATTGCTGTTTCGACGTGCTCACTTATTGTGCTGTGAGTGAAATGCACACGTCCGATCTGATAGGCGACGTAGCCAATGATCAGTAGCAGTATAATGAGAATAATGACGCCAAATCCAGAGATTCCCCTCTTCATGATATCACTCCTTACTTGCAGTAAAACCATTTGTCTTCTTCTAAAGCCTCAATCCAGTTATTACAGCGTGTTATTTCATTTTTCGCATACGTGCCAAAACTCATATCTGATGTCGCCTTCATGTAGTATGTAATCGCCGTGCGCAGGTAACTGATCGCGCTGTTGAGGGTGGGGCAGTTGCTTTTGCCTTTACTGTTATTCCACTTGTTTTTTGCATTGTATCCACGTCTCAGGTAGATATCGCCAAGTAGTGCCTGGGCGTAGATGCTTCCCGGTTCGAGTGCGATCGCTTCCTTGACGAGCTCCTCTGCAGAACCGTACTTTCCCTGTGAAATCCTCAAATCGGCGAGGTAGAGTATGGGCAGTGGGTTGTTCGACTCCAGTTCGCGCGCCTTTTGAAATTCTTGTAGCGCGGCGGAATACTTTTTCTGACGTTGATAGACCTGACCGCACTGAAGGTGAAGCGGACAGTTGTTCGGGTCTTTCTCTAACAGATATTCATACTCTGTGATCGCATCACTGTATCGCTCCAGGTCGGTGAGGACTTCAGCGAGCTTCTTGCGCACGTCAGTGTTCTCAGGCCGTGCTGCCTTGACGTCCTGAAGATAGGTGATTGCTTTATCAGGTTCTCCTTTGTCTATGTAGACTTGGGCGATTGCATAGATGGTGGAAAGATTGTCTGGTTCGTAGGCAAGACTCTTATTGTAGTACTCTAATGCTTTGTCATACTGATTGATTTTGCTGTATACATAGGCATACCCGTTGAGGAGATTGACGTTGTCCGGATCTACGGCAAGACCACCTTCATACTCGGACATAGCTTCGCCGAATAGCTTTTGATCAGCATAGAGGGCAGCAAGTCCTTCATACGGCCGGGGATCCTGGGGGTCAATCTGTTTTGCCTTTTTGTATTGTGCTTGGGCATTAACAACGTCCCTCTTACCGAGGTATGCTTTGGCAAGTGCGATGTACGCAGGAATGTAGTCTGGCTTATACTCGATTGCATTTTCGAATTTCTCAATTGCCGCATCAAGATTCAACTGTTTGAAGTACTCTAAGCCAAACGAGTATTCTCGCTCGGCGAGTTTGGCTCTATCTTCACCGGTTTCAGTCGTAGCCGTGGTTGTCTGGCTCGGCGCACAACCGATAATGAGTGTACTGATGAGCATCAATACAAAGTACGGTGTCAATCTTTTTTTCATGGTTCCTTACTCTCCTTTTCTATGAGCACATGGAGCCGACGGGATTCGAACCCGTGACCTCTTGACTGCCAGTCAAGCGCTCTCCCAACTGGGCTACGGCCCCGTGCATATATTACACACTACCTATCAATTGCTATAATACGGAAAAAAAAAGTCGAAGTCAAGAGGGAGTACATGGGATAAACCCCATGTGGCCTTTGGCTAATGGCCTATAGCATATAGCTGAACACCCTCACCTTAATCCTCTCCCTCTACAGGGAGAGGAAACGTTTCTTACTATCAGCCATAAGCCATATGCCAAAGGC
>DAOVBK010000065.1 GCA_030670605.1 Candidatus Stahliibacteriota bacterium | reverse complement strand
GATTCTATCGGCAAGAGGTGTTCTGTTCATACGTTACAATAGGTTTCGCACTATCACATAGAGATACAGGAACGGCACATTGAATATGAGTGAGTCCAAACGGTCAAGGAACCCTCCGTGGCCGGGAAAGACGTTTGATGTGTCCTTGAGATTCACCTCCCGCTTCATGCCTGACTCGAGCAGGTCTGCGGTCGAACCAAAAATGCCGATACCGAGGGTGATGATGAGTGCATCAATATTCTGAAATGATGGAAAGAGCCATTTGCCAAGGAAATACACAAATGGAAACGTGAGGGGAAAGGCAAGAATAGCACCTTCCCACGTCTTGTGGGGGCTGACTTTTTCAGCAAGTTTGTGCCTGCCGAGCGTAGAACCGGCAAGGTATGCAAACGTATCATACAACCATGTCAAAAGAAGTGGCAGTATAGCAATGCCGAATCCCATTTTCCGTAAGGGTATGAGTGTTGAAGGAAGGAGCACAATGTAGATTATGCCAAAAACTGCTGCGGTAACCTCGGCGAGGAAGTTCGGGACCCGGCGCGAACCGGGAAAGCGCATGACTGATAGCAAACACACAAAGAAAAAGAGTAAGAAACCAGGGGCGAGTAAAGGTGTTTCATAATAGAGGAGGAGTGGAATCGTATAACCGGGCACAAGGACTGCCATGGTGTGGGGATAAATATCTTTACGATGCCAGAAGCGAAAATACTCATTGGCTGCAAATGTTATGTAGACCATCAGAAATAGGGGGAGAACTATGTGATCGACGAGCAGCACGATGCAGATGACTGCGATGAGTACGACGCCGGTAAGCACACGTTTGATAATATCGCTAGACACGGCCAAAGAGTCGCTCCCGTTTTTTGAATTCCTCTATTGCCTTGACAAATTCTTTTTTTCTGAAGTCAGGCCAGAGTGTTTTCGTAAAGTATATCTCTGTGTAGGCGATCTGCCACAAGAGAAAATTCGAGATCCGTTCACGGTTCTCCGCACCGGTCCGTATGAGAAGATCTGGTGCAGGTAACGACGGGTCATACAGAAATGATTTCATAGAGGTTTCGTCGAGGCTGTCGAGATCGATGTGTTCGGTGCGGTCTTCCTGAACGATTTTCTTCACGGCATCAATGATTTCGCTGCGCCCGCTGTAGCTCAGGCAGAATGTCAGAACAAGGTCAGTATTATTGGCAGTAAGGTCGAGAGAGTCCTGCAACGCTTTACGCGCTTTCGGATATAAATCGTCGAGTCTACCGATTGCATTCATCTTCACATTTTTCTGGTGGAGCTCAGGCGTTTCTTTGATAAGCATTTCCTCAAGCATATTCATCAATGTTTTCACTTCATGCTTGGGTCTGTTCCAGTTTTCTGTGGAGAAGGTGTATAGTGTCAGGTGTGTGATGCTGAGATTCTGTGATGCCTTTACACATGCGCGTATGGACTCTGCACCCTGGCGATGGCCGATGACCCTGGGCAGGCCACGCTTTTTTGCCCATCTGCCACTGCCATCCATGATAATCGCGACATGTTTGACATCAGGCATTTGGTATTATACCGTGAAACACTCTATTGTCAACAAGGCGCGGCTAGGCGCGCAGTGTGAGTCGCATTTCTGCAAAAAGTGCCACGAAATCAGCGAATTTATAGCCCTTTTGCAGACTTAAGTATAAAACACTTGACAAGTTAGGAATTGTGGATATAATATCGTGAAAAATGAAAAACTATACCTCCTTCCTCTTCATCTCCAGAAAGCGTAATACTATGCACAGAATTAGCCTTTCTGCACGTTTGTTAAAGGTGCTATCGATCATCGGTGCGAGCATACTGAGCATCACCATTGCACTTTCTGTATACAACGCGCGGGTGCTCTTTGCAGAGTACGATATACGGACGAACGCACACGATAATGCAATCCTTCTGGAGAAGCTCGACTCTCTGCGGACAGCGCTTCACTGTTTTCACAGTGATTTTGATGAATACATAGCACAGGATAATCGCCAGCGTACGTTCTGGGGAATAGAGTGTATCCATCCGGACATATGGTTAATGGGTATCGGTGGCCCTGACATTAAGAAACCACAAAGCAATCTTTCACGCCAGGCGAATGCCATGCTCAATGACATATATGCGTCAATTGACATTCTCAAGAACAAGTCGTATCTCAGGAAGCTGAGCCTTCGTGAGCTTAACGACAAGATTGAAAACAAAATATACCTGTGGGCTCACGTTCCTTCAGTGCATCCGGTGCCAGGAAGGCCGCTCGGCTCTGGATTTGGTTACCGTGTGGATCCAATAACGAAAAAGATAAAGATGCACTGGGGTGTCGATATCGGTGCGCCGCGGGGCGCCAATATTCATGTGACCGCTGATGGTGTGGTGTCTTCGGCATCATGGCACGGCGGGTATGGACTCACCGTGGAGATCAACCATGGTTTTGGATATAAGACACGGTACGGACACTGTCAGAGAATTCTTGTGAAAAAAGGCGATGTGGTTAAACGCGGGCAGGTGATTGCAACCGTCGGCAACACAGGCAGGTCAATCGCACCGCACCTGCACTACGAGGTGCACGTTTCTGGTGTAAAGGTTAATCCACGACCGTACATTGATGTATCAGATGTAGTCTTTAACTAAATTCATCATTATTCGTATTTTCTTTCTCCTCTCTATCATTACTACATTGTACTCAGATTCGCTGACTATCATCGCGGTTGGCGACATAATGATGGGTACTACCTATCCAGATTATGACCTGCCTTCAGACAATGGCGAGGATTTGTTCACACATGTGCGTTCTGTGCTCGGGGATGCAGACCTGGCTATGGGTAATCTTGAAGGGATACTGCTCACGGGAGGTGTCAGTACGAAAAAGGTGAAAAAAGGACGCTGCTATGCATTCAGGACACCGCCACAGTTCGCCAACAACGTGGCAGACGCTGGGTTTGACTTCTTGAATCTGGCGAATAATCACATGAATGACTTCGGGTATGACGGCATTACCTCGACAATGGAAGCACTCGAAGAAGTTGGCATTGAGTACGGAGGACCATACGGGCGAATTGGTCATCTTGAAATCGATAGTACGAGCATTGTGGTCGTCTGTTTTTCGACGTCACCGAATACGGTTTCGTTATTTGATATTCAAGCAGCACAGGAACTCGTTGCCAGAGAAGCGCGAACCAATGATCTTGTTATTGTTAGTTTTCATGGTGGTGGCGAGGGGCTTTCATATCTTCATACGCGTGACACGTTTGAGTATTACTTAGGTGCACCGCGTGGGAATGTGGTTGCCTTTGCCCATGCAGTGATTGACAGCGGAGCTGATTTCGTGTGGGGACACGGTCCACATGTGCCGCGGGCACTGGAACTGTACAACAGGCGTCTGATCGCCTACAGCCTCGGTAATTTCTACACGTGGGGATTCAATGTCAGTGATGAACGGGGGTATGCGCCCATTCTGAAGATTACGTTTGATTCGTTCGGTGCATTTGTACATGGCCAGATCGTGTCTGCAATCCAGAAACCGCGTCAACCGCTGGAGCTCGATTCATTGCATCGTGCTGCTACACTAATGCATAGACTCACCGTGGAGGATTTCCCGGAAACGTCCTTGTTCACAACCGAACAGGGTACAATACGACGCATCGAGAGAGCACTGCGATATATAGAACTACATTAGAATCCTGAGAACATTGACTTGCCAAAGAATAGCCCTATAATTGGGCGATGAAGAAGATTGCGGTATTGGGTGCGACCGGATTAGTTGGTGAGGAAGTCATAAAAGTACTTGAACAGCGCAACTTTCCGACAAAGGAACTTTTCGCTTTTGCGTCAGAACAGAGTGAAGGTAAAACAGTTCAATTCAAAGATACCGATGTTGAAGTACTTTCAGATTCTGAGTCGTTTATCGGCAAGGTTGATATTGTTTTCAGTTGCCTTGACGCGCCACTCGCACGAGACATAGTGCCGAAGTTTCGAGACTCCGCAGTTGTCATAGACAATTCGAACGCCTTCCGCATGGCTGACGATGTACCGCTCGTTGTTCCAGAGGTCAATCCGGAGAAGGTGAAAGAACATAAGGGCATCATTGCCAACCCGAACTGCTCGACAATCCAGATGCTTGTTGTGCTGTATCCGCTTCATAGACAGTCGAAAATCAAGAGAATATTCGTTGCGACCTATCAATCAGTTACCGGACAGGGCAAAGATGCGCTTGATGAGTTGAAGTATGAGCTTGAGTGCCTCATCATGGATGAAAGTATTAATCTGGCGGACAAAAAAGCGTTTCTGCATCCTATCGGGAATAGCGTCATACCACAGATTGGCGATTTTAGTGATGAGGGTTACACCTCAGAAGAGATGAAGATGGTCAATGAGACGAGGAAGATTTTTGATGATGATTCAATACAGGTGACTGCTACCTGTGTTCGTGTTCCTGTCTGTGTTGGACACAGTGAAGCAGTGTCGGTTGAGTTTGCATCGCCGCTTTCGCCACAGCAAGCAAGAAAGATTCTGCAGGAAGCACCTGGTGTTGTGCTTTTCAAAAAGGAACACACGTATCCACTTCCTGTCTATGTCGCCGGTAAGGATGACGTTTATGTCGGAAGGATTCGAAAGGATATGATTTTTGAAAACGGTCTTGCAATGTGGATTGTCGCTGATAATGTGCGTAAGGGCGCCGCACTCAACGCCGTGCAGATAGCTGAGTTGTTATAGGCACAGAGTGCCTATAACAACTCAAAGCTCTAAACTCTAAACCCTAAGTTCTAAGGAATCTCAAATGTATCAACACAAAATCCAAAACAAATCAGTTAACTTTTTTTATGTGTGTTTGAAATTGGGAATTGAATATTGTTTGGGACTTGGGGTTTGGGATTTGGAGTTTCCCCGAGTGTAGCGAGGGTTTTATGTTATCCTGGTTCGGTTTTGTAATCTCCATCGCGGTCATACTCATCGTTGCCCGTAAGAATCTTCCCCTTGCACTGTTCTGTGGTGCCATTGTGCTCGGTATTTTCACGCTGCCGGTTTTGACAATAGTCGACAGAATCATATTCACACTCACTGACATATCCATCATACTGCTCGCTCTTGCCATGGGTGTCATTCCGATGATCGGCGGAACCATGAAGCAGAGCGGGCAGATGGACGACCTCGTGAATAATATGCGCATTGGCAGGAAAGGCATCATGGCTCTGTCTCCTGCGATTATGGGATTACTGCCCATGCCAGGCGGTGCGTTGCTGTCCGCACCGATTCTGGAAAAAGCCGGGAAAGGCGTACCGAACGACCTCAAGGTCGCCATTAACGACTGGTTCCGTCATCTGTTTGTCATGATCTATCCATTGAGCTCGGCACTCATTGCCTCGGCAAAGATCGCTGATTTGAATGTTTACATGGCGGTACTCTATCTGCTCCCGACCTTTGGATTTGCTCTTTTCGTAGGGTATCTGTTTTTTGTACGGAGGGTGCACGGTACAGTGGTGTATGCAGGTACGTTCTCGCCTGGAAAACTGCTCATGCCGCTCGGTATTATCCTGTCTGCGCCATTCATTGATTTCACACTCAAGAAAATCGTTGATTTGCCGGTTCAGGAAATCGCCACGATTCTCGGTGTCTGTGTCGCATTTATCCTTTCATGGTTTTTGAGCACGAAAAAGCTCAATCTTATACATATTGCGCGGCAAATGAAACCGTGGAATTTCACGCTCATTATTTTAAGTATGTTTGTCTTTCTTTATATTTTTCAGGCATCTAATGTGGCTGATTTGATCGCTTCAATACCGCTTGCTCCTGCAACACTCTGTGTTGTTGCCGGATTCATTCTCGGTTTTGCGACCGGGAGGGTTTTGCTGCCCGCTTCGATCATTCTTCCGGTGTATTTGACCGTCAGTCCGCTATCTGGACTGGCATTTGCCATCATCTATACGAGTATATTTTTCGGTTACGTTATTTCGCCCGTACATCCTTGTGTCGCGGTCTCGCTTGAATATTTTGATGTTCCACTCAGGAAATTCTTTAAACTTTTGATAGTGCCAACATTCATCGTTTTTCTGGCGACACTGTTGATTTCTTTTTTCATTTCAAGCTAACCTTTTTCTGTGGAGGTCTCATCATGAAAATCGGTCTTGTGAGCGATACCCATAAGCATATAGCAAATCTGAATGACGCGGTTGCATTCTTGAAAACAAAAGGTGCAGATATTATTGTCCATCTTGGTGATGACTATACAGATATCGATGAAATCGGAGAGAACAATGTACTCCGTGTGCCTGGTGTGTTCAGTGAGGCATACCAGGATGCCTCAATTCCCAACCGGATGATTGCGAAGTTCGATGGTTGGCGTATACTGTTCAGCCATACGGTTTCATCACATGACAATGATTTGCCCGACGATCTGAAGCCAGAGGAAATGATCGAAAAAAAGAAAGTCGATGCGGTGTTCTATGGGCATACGCACATTCCTGACATTACGCACGAGCACGGCATTATTTTCGTTAATCCCGGACATCTCAAAAATGACGACAAAAAGGGATTTCCACCGACATGTGGTTTTGTGCATGTGAAAAAAGATACTATGATTGTTCGACTTTTTGCCTTGAAAACAAAAGATGTGTACAAAGAAGAAACATTTGTCAGGGAGGGAGAATGATGTATGCACTGCTTTTTCTTATTGCTTTACAGCCAGGACAAAAACTCGGTATTATCAGTGCCATGGATATTGAACTCGCACTGATCAAACAAGACATGCAGGTTGAAGCAACCGATACCATAAACAGCAGGATTTTCGACATCGGGACAATCAATGAGATACCGTGCGTCTGTGTAAAGGCCGGCATTGGTAAGGTGAATGCTGCGATCACTGCACAGCTATTGATCCATAAATACGATGTTGCTGCAATTATCTTCACCGGCGTTGCCGGCGGCATTGATCCGTTGCTCGATATTGGTGATATCGTTATATCCAAGAAAGTGGTGCATCACGATTACGGACAGATCGTGCTTGATACCTTTGTGCCTTGGGATACGATGGGTTTTGCTGCTGATAGTTCGCTTGTCGCCATTGCGGTGAAAGCAGCTGGGAGCGTCGAGTTTGAAGAAGTGCCCAAGAAAATTTGTAAAGAAACAGGCCACTATCCACAGGCTACTGTCGGTACTATTGCGACTGGTGACCAGTTCATCAGCAGCGAAGAAAAGAGGAAGTGGATTGAAGCAATATTCCATGCGGCATGTGTCGAAATGGAAGGCGCTGCAGTCGCGCAGGTGTGCGCCGTGAATAATATTCCGTTTGTCATTATCCGCTCATTAAGCGACCTGGCAAATGAAAAAGCAGATGTAGAATTCGAACTCTTCGCCGAATACGCCGCCCAAACCTCCAACCTCATCGTCCGGGAAATGCTGAAGATAATGAAAGAATAACTCTCGATAAGCTCGAACAGCAAGTGTTTTACTCTTCGAGCGAGTGTCAGCGAGTCGAGAAGTTCCTAGTGCCTGCCCCGTAGATCGCAGATGTACGGGGTCATTGCGCCTGTCCGCCTCTTTTTGTGGCGGAAGGAGCGGAGCGACCACGCCTGTGTCTCGTA
>DAOVBK010000123.1 GCA_030670605.1 Candidatus Stahliibacteriota bacterium | reverse complement strand
GGCGTCTTTGAGAGACTGATTTTCGTGCGGGAGATCAAGGAGGCGCCAAAGATCGATGATATTTCTTTAGTAGAACGGGGTGACTCAACAGTTCTTGTATTTAGATGGAAAACAAAGGTCGATTTCGACGTACAGTTCCTCATGAAAAAAGCGATTGTAGAGGTTGACGGGCAGTACAAAGGGAAGATAACAAGACGCGGCAATGTAACCTCAGCAAAGGTTACGCCATATACGACATACACAAAACTGGAACTCGATTTGAAAGATGTAAACGCGTTTCTCGAACGAGATGAGGAAGTAGTTTTCTACTACAAAATTAGTGAAAAGGTACAATTGATTGTCATTGACCCTGGTCACGGCGGTATTGACCCGGGAGCAGTTGGCAGGAAGGGGCTGTACGAGAAAGATGTCAATCTGGCGGTTTCAAAATACCTGCATCGATTGATACGCGATTCACTCGGTATCACGGTCAAGATGACGCGCGATAAGGACGAGTACTGCTCGCTGCGTGAACGCACAAATATCGCCAACCGCAACAGCGCAGATCTGTTTGTCAGTATCCACTGCAATGCGACAGCAAAGAGAAGTACCAAAATGAAGGGATTTGAGACCTATTTTCTATCCGAAGCGCGTACGAACGAAGAACGGGCTGTTGCTGCACTCGAAAATGCAGCATTACAGTTTGATGGTGTGGAGCCAACTGATGAAGTGAGTCGCATACTCTATGACCTCGCACAGAGTGCTTATTTGGATGAGTCGAATCATTTTGCAGAATCTATTCAGGATAATGCAGCACGACGTCTTCCTATTCCATCACGCGGGGTCAAGCAGGCAGGATTCTATGTCTTGCGTGGAGCGTTCATGCCTGCTGTTCTCGTTGAATGTGCGTTCATTTCCAGTGCAGAAGAGGAGAAATTGCTCGGTTCGAAGTCGTTCAGAAAGAGACTTGCGTACTGCATATTCTGCGGCATACGAGATTATGTTACTGATTATGAAAGGAGATTGAACAATTGAACAAGAATCCCATTGGTGTTTTCGATTCTGGAATAGGCGGCCTTACCGTGGTCAAGGAGATAAGAAAGATACTGCCGCAGGAAAACATTGTCTATCTCGGTGATACTGCACGATTGCCGTATGGTACAAAATCTACTGATTCGATCATTCAATTTTCTCTTGAGAATTCACAATTTTTGTTATCGCGTGGTGCGAAGTACCTTGTTATTGCGTGTTATTCATCGACATCTGTTGCCATCGATATTGTGCGGAAACACGTTTCGGTTCCGGTCATTGGTGTCATTAGACCAGGAGTAAAAAAAGCATTGGAGGTTACGAAAACCGGAAAAATTGGTGTCATCGGAACAACGCTGACCATTCATAGTGGTGCCTACGAAAAGGCGTTTCGTGAGATAGATGACCGTTGTGAAGTCGTGGGGCGTTCATGTCCGCTCTTTGTATCACTCGTTGAGGAAGGTTGGCTCGAGCATCCCGCAACACAGCTCATTGCAGAAACCTACCTCAAACTGCTCAAAGACGACGGGATTGATACACTGCTGCTTGGATGCACACATTTTCCCATGCTTATGCCTGTTTTGAAAAAGGTCATGGGTGATATCAACTATGTCGATGCCTCGCGTGAGGTCGGTGAGACCATGGCGCAGGACCTGGAGAAAATGGGACTGCAACATCCCGGAGAAGACGGAACTCTCGCGATTTACCTGACCGACCTTTCAATGAATTTTAAGGAGATCGGCGAGCGGTTTCTTGGCGAAGCAATGGGAGATGTATCACGAGTATCACTTGGCACATGAGCGAGGGCTCGAGATGGTTATAGTGGCAAATAACCCCGTACTCGTAGATCGTAACTCGTATTCGTGGAAGTACGAGTACGAAATACGAGACACGAATAGGAAATTAGAGTTTAGGATTTAGAACTTAGGATTTGACCGAACAAATGTGAGGTTAGGCATGCGAAAAGACAAGAGAAAAAATGATGAGTTGCGGAAGATAGACGTTGAGCTTGATTATCTTGACCATCCTGCAGGTTCGTGTCTCTACACCCAGGGCAGGACAAAGGTTTTATGTGCGGTAACCATCGAGAACCGTGTGCCACCGTGGCTCGTTGGTAGAGGACGCGGCTGGCTCACTGCAGAGTATGCGTTACTACCATGCTCAACTGATGAGCGAGTGCAGCGTGAAGCGAACACGGGAAGGTTGAGCGGTCGTACACAGGAAATCCGTCGTTTCATCGGTCGGTCGCTGCGTCCTATTTTTGATCTGTCCCTTGTTGGTGAACGGACATTCATCATTGATTGCGATGTCATCCAGGCTGATGGTGGCACGCGAACTGCAGCAGTCAACGGCGCGTTCATTGTCCTGTACCATGCAGTGAACAAAATGATGCAGAACAAGCGGTTCAGGGCGTTTCCACTACTTGATTTTGTTGGAGCGGTGAGTCTTGGTATTGTTCGCAATAAGATCATGCTTGACCTTACCCATAAGGAAGATAGTAATGCAGAAATAGACATGAACCTTGTGATGACCGGTCGGGGTAAGATGATCGAAGTTCAGGCAACCGCCGAGAATCTGCCAGTTTCCCGAGAGGAATTCGACGAGCTGCTAACAACTGGTGCACAGGCAATACAAGAGATCATCAAGCTGGAGAAGAAAATCGTTGGCAAACATCATTCATAAGGAATTCAAGAGAATCGTTGCCGAAAAACAGCGGGGAAAACGGATAGACCATTATCTTATCATCTCCGGGATAGGTGTGTCACGCAGTATGACACAGAAACTGATTGATCATGGTAAGGTTATTGTCAATGAGCGCACGGTTAAACATTCCTATCGGGTGAAGACAGGCGACCAAATCATGGTTCGGTTTGAGCTCAAACCCGCGCCTGAGATTCAACCAGAGAATATCCCGTTAAACGTCATTTACGAAGATGGTGACATCATTATTATCAACAAAGACAAGAACATGGTTGTGCATCCAGCACGGGGCAATTTCGAACATACTATGGTTAATGCACTGCTCTATCACTGCGGTAGGTTGCCGACATTGGGTGACAAGATCCGCCCAGGTGTGCTGCACCGTTTGGACAAAGATACGACTGGCCTCATTCTTTTTGCCAAGACTGATCACGCCTTACGTACGCTCGGCAAGCTCATTGAGAAACGGCAGTTGAAGAAGACGTACCGAGTACTGTGCTGGAATTATCCTGGCATGCCTGAGGGTGTTATTGAAGCACCGATCGGGCGAAGTGGCATTGACAGAAAGAAAATGGTTGTTACACCATTGTCGGCAAAGGATGCGACGACACAATTTGCTGTCATTGAACGTTTCTCAGCTGCTACGTATCTCGCGGTTTCGCTTATCACCGGGAGAACACATCAAATTCGTGTTCATTTTTTGCATATCGGGTGTCCGATTGTTGGCGACAAAGATTACAAAGGCAGAAGTCCTGGTGTGATACAGAAGGCAAAGGATTTACCGGTATTCAAAGAGGTTTTGAAGCTGATTGACCGTCAAGCGTTACACGCTGCTGAGCTTGAATTCATGCACCCAACAGCAAAGAAGAAAATGAAGTTTACCGCGCCACTGCCTGACGATATCACGCAGGTATTGTCATACTTACGTTCACAGCATACATGATTCCTTGTCGATGTGACGGCATGAACCCGAAAGGCGTATTTCCTACAAGCAAAAACATATGCGTGTAGTATGAACGGCATATTTCTCCATCTTCTTCTCCATGAAATCCGGGAGGTGCTCAGTGGAATGCGGGTTGAGGAGGTATTGATCCGGCAGAGGATAGTGCAATTCGTGTGTGGGAAAAAATCACTGTACGTTTCCCTATATCCAGATGCACTCGCACTCTGTGTGTCGCGGAAAACCAAAGAGCACTATGATAAACTGCAGGTTTTCAGCACTGCTCTAGCATCACATATTATCAGACATGTTACGCAGGACAGTTTCAAACCGGTGATGAGATTGACTACAGAGAGACTTAGCACGGGAAAGCCAAACACGTGCGATATTATTGTCTCGCTATATCGCGAAGCACCAAATATACGTGTAAGAACAGCGAGCACGCACAGAGATTTGTTTCCACGCTTCGTGGAAAAAAAACCGAAGAAAAACATATGCGAGGTTGACGAAGCAACATTGAAGTCACTCGTTGGCAGCAAAGCACATTTTGTGCGAGAAATCGAAGGTGTGGATAAGAATCTTGCCGATGAGTTGAATCAAGATACTATCACGCGACTCTGTGATGTAATCACGGGCAAGGCGGTTAGTCCGAAAATCGTATCGACGATGCCGTTGCGTGTTAGTCTGTTCGCACGTGAGTTTAAGAAAGAGTTCAAATCGTTCAACAGCCTGTATGAGCATGGGATCAAACTGTTCCTGCAGGCAAAGATACATGAGGACGCAATTGTACGAAAGAAAGATCTTGTCCGCACCATGCAGCGCAAGCGACTGCGTATTCAAAAGAAGCTCTTGAGTACGAATGAAATTGAAGCGTACCGTATCGCTGGCGAGTTACTCCTGAGCAACGTGAAGGACGTCAAGAAAGGTGCGCACAGCGTACGGCTTCTCAATCCATACGACGGAACCATGGTTACAATCACACTAGACCCGCATTTGAGTGCCCAAAAGAATGCCCAGGATTACTTCAGGAAGTATAAAAAACACAAACGTGGTCAACCAATGATTCAGAAGAAGCTTGCGCAGTTCGAACGAGAGATCAAAGTGCTTCAAGAATCGGAGCCTGGAAAGGAGACACCACGCGACAGTAAGAGGATTTCAGAGAAAAAAAAGCCACTTCCATTCCGTATCTTCAGTCTGCTGAGCGGCGCGGTTGTCTATGTTGGCAAGAGTGCACGATCAAATGATGAACTGACATTTACATTCGCGCGACCGCATGATTATTTCTTTCACACGCGAGGCTTTGAAGGAGCACATACAATACTGAGAGCCAAGATCCCCAGGGGACAGAAGCCGTCACGTACTGACGTATTAGCCGCTGCTGCCATTGCGGCATATTACAGCAAGGCACGCCGACAACACAATGTTGTCGTTTCCTATACGCAGCGAAAGTATCTGAAGAAGAGCAAGAGAGGTGGTTCAGGGAGTGTGATACTCATGCGTGAAGAAACGCTTTTTGTTGATCCGGTGTTGCCGGAGTGAAATCGAGTGACAGGTACAATGTGTTAGTTCTCGACTCCGCTCGAACAGTAAAAAGAATTACCCTTCGAGTAAGTCCTGTCGCAGACAGGACGCATCGAGAAGTGTTCTGGTGGTGAGATTGCTTCTCTCTACGAGACACAGACGTGGTCGCTCTCTCGATTTCTCTC